>CAINRC010000060.1 GCA_903852495.1 uncultured Geobacteraceae bacterium
CCCTTGAAGGGGAGGGCAGGGGTGGGGATGGGGTAATTCCGGCGCAAAAAGGCCCCCCATCCCCCTCCTGACCTCCCCCTTCAAGGGGGAGAACTTGAACAGAAGAAGATCAGTACTAATCAGATTAAATTATAAACAAAACAACCACGTTTTCCAAAGGAGGACCTTTTTTAACAGGGCACATTCATCTAATTGGTTCGCTTTACCTTAATATTTTTTCTCAGTGTCTCGGTGTCTCTGTGTTGAACAGCCTTTAGGTAAAACGCTACTTAAGCCCGTACAACCGCCGGTAGGTGGCTGCCGACGCGTACACTTTTTTCACGTAGTCGCGGGTTTCCTGATAGGGGATACTCTCGATGAATTCATCCTTGGCAAGCCCTTTGAAGCTGTTTTTCCAGCGGGCCAATGCCCCCGAACCGGCATTGTACGCCGCTGCCATGTACACCACATCGCCGTCATACTGTTTCATCAGGTCATGGAGATGCTTCGTGCCGAGACGGATGTTGTACTCCGGCACGGTCAGACGCTGGGGGTTGAAATCCCCCTTTTCCCGGGCGGTCAGCTTGGCCGTGGCCGGCATCATCTGCATGAGTCCAATGGCTCCGGCACCTGACTTGATGGCGGGGGAAAAGCCGCTTTCAGCGCGGATCAGGGCGTACACCAACCCCTCCGACAATCCGTTAAGGGATGCATTCTGGCTGACCAGCTCCGTATAGGCCCGTGGATACCCGGCGGTCCAGAGCGGCAGCGTCCCCTTTTCCCAGGCAACGGGGCGATTCAGCATAAACAGAGACATGGCCGAACCATAATCACCCATTTCAAGGTAGATCCGCGCCAGCGCCGGAAACATCCCTTTTTTCTCCCCATTTTTTTTACGGATCGCCGCCATCTCACCCCGGGCCTCGTCAAGCATCCCAAGTGAAGCCAGCAGGCGCGGCTTGTCAAAACCGGACAGGAGCGGAAGCTCCGCCAGCGCATCGCGAGTGCCAAGTGACTCGCGGCTGTCCGCCACCCCTTTTGTCTCCCGGTACCAGGTGGTATAAAATCCGGCGGGAAACTCCTCCTGCAGGGAACGGTAATATGAAGCAGCTGCGGCATCACCGCTCTTTTCCAGCGATCTCCCGAGCCAGTACAACACTTTCTCCCGCTGGGCTTCGTCAGTCAGCAAACCCTTGAAGGCCTCGATTGCCGCCGGGTATTCCCCCGCAAGATACCGGCACCAGCCGGCATCCCAGGTCGATTTGGCATTTGTCTTTGCTTCCGGCGCAAGCTTCACCGCCTGACCAAACAGGCCGGCTGCTTCAGCATACTGTCCGAGACCGCGCCGCAGTGCTGCCGCCTCAATCAGGGCGTCATCGGCAAATTCCTGTTTCTTCCCCTCTCCCGCCAACTCCAGATACAACGCCAGAGCTTTCATTTTCTGATCCTGCCGGTCAAGTGACTTGGCCAGCCAGAAACGGGCCTCGGAACGCACTCCGGGCAGTGGACTGGCGGTCGCACTGGCGAACTGCTTTTCGGCCTGTTTGTATTGGCGCAGTCGATACTGCGCCATTCCGGTACGGAGATCAATCCGGCTGACATCGGCCGGGGACTGAAGTGCGGCCGGAATCATTTCGAGCGTTTTCAATGAACCGGTATATTCGTTCTGGGCATACAGGGTGGCAGCCCGTTTCAGTAATTCTTCCGTCGTAAATGGGGGCGCTTTGACAGCCGAGAGTTCAAGCTGTTTGAGCCGTTCCTGGGACTTGCCCGCCTGGGATGACGCCGGGTTATTGAGCCAGATAGTCCGGTAGATCAACATCGCCCCGCCGGCATCAGCCGACTCTTCCCGGCAGCGGGCCGCCTGGAAACTGGCATCAACGGCATCACTCCCCGAAGGATATTTTTCAATGTATGTTTGGTAGAGCTTGAGAGCCGCTTTGAAATCTCCGGATTCATACTGGATATCAGCATTCAGCTTTTCCGAGCGGCGCACTACCTTGGAGGAGGGAAATGAGGCCGGAATTGCCGCCGCCTTGGCAGATGCAGCCGGGTACTTTTTCAATTTAAGGAGGGCTTCCGCTTGAAAATACGCGGCATAATCGGCAATCAGCGGAAGTTTTTTCTCCGCATCGGCGAGAAGCGCTGCCGCTTCCTCAAACTTTTCCACCCGCAGCGCGGCCATACCGCCAATAAACAGCCGGTGCGCCTGATCAGTGGATTTCAAAGCAGAGGCATAGGCCCCAGCGTAATCCTTCTCACGGTACTGTGCCGCCGCCCGGGTCAACTGGTCATCGGCCAGGGAGGTACACGCCGTTCCCGCAAGTATTATAACTCCGACCAGCACCTGCAGAGCCGGTCTGAATTGATGTGACATGTAATCCGCCTTTCGTAAAAACGGCCGTGGACTGCTGCCCATGGCCGAGATGGATGAACTGATAAACACCGGATTATCTGGAGGTTATTACAGATTTCTCCGGGCCATTTCGTCGTGGTAGAACTTCTGGTACAGGGCATCGTAGTCACGACTGCCGGGAGCTTTGTTGCGCAGCTTGGCCCGCACCGCATCTTCGATTTCATCCACGGAGGAGAAAAATGCGTCAAGGCTCTGTTTGACCCTTCTCAGCGCACGGTTGTCATCAGGCACATCAGCCAGATCGTCGCGCCAGATGCAGTTGATTATTTCATGGGCCATGGTTGAAATGCGGTCTTCTGATAGCGACATGGTCAAAACCTCACAGGACGATCTTTCGTTCCTTGGCCAGCTTTTCCTTGACCATCTTCAGCATACGACGTCGATCTATTTCTGCGGCACCGCGCCCCATTCCGGCAAGCGTTTCATCCAGCAGCTTTTCCGCATCCCGTTCCAGTTTCTGCTCGGCGGCAAAATTCCGGGTAATGGCGCGGGCAATGCCGGCGACGACCGCCCCGCGCTCCCCGCGTGGCGTTACAAGCCCCTCGGCCGACAGGTCAAGGTAGACTTTTTCCGCCAGTCCATGGATCTGTTCCTCTTTCAGTCGCATAACGCCTCGGATGTGAAGAGCCTGCACCCTGCAGGCACCCCCCACGGGATGGTCTTGCTTTCATCGGATCGAACGCCACATGAAAAGCGGGCTCATTGTACCTAATACAGATCAAATTGCAATCCATAATGGCCGGAACCGTACATACAGCCTGATTTCCAACCAGGCGTAGCAGCACCTTTCCTCTGCAGCAAATCCCGCAATCCTGCGTAATTAGGTTTACATACAGACCGATTATTGGTACATTTTCCCGCACTATTACACAAAAATATATATCAGATCAGTGTGTTAGGCGCGTTTAGTGCACCAGACTGAAAGGCCGTCGCACATTCCCGGAGAGTCAATCATGCAACGTAAAGCGGTAGTTTTGTATAGCAGCGGGCTGGATTCCACCACCTGCATGGCAATAGCCAGAGCGGAAGGGTTTACCCCCTACGCCATCAGTTTTTCCTATGGCCAGCGGCACAGTTTCGAACTGTCGGTCGCCCGGCAGAACGCCAAACGGATCGGGGCGGAGGAACACCTCGTCGTGGATTTTGACCTGCGACTCATGGGGGGGAGCGCTCTGACTGCTGACATCGACGTACCCAAGGATGGCGTTGGCAGCGACATACCGGTCACCTACGTTCCGGCGCGCAACACCATTTTTCTTTCCTTTGCCCTCGGCTGGGCCGAAGTTCTGGGAGCTTCGGACATCTTTATCGGGGTCAACGCCCTGGATTATTCCGGCTACCCCGACTGCCGCCCGGAATACATTGCCGCGTTTGAGAAGATGGCCAACCTGGCAACCAAAGCGGGGGTCGAGGGGGCAGCGGCATTTAAAATCCACGCTCCGCTGATCAACATGAGCAAGGCCGACATTATCCGGCGCGGTACAGAACTGGGGGTGGATTACGGGTTGACTCACTCCTGCTACGATCCGACCCCGGAGGGGCTTTCCTGTGGCCGCTGCGATTCCTGCCGACTGCGCCTGAAGGGTTTTGCCGAGGCGGGGCTGAGCGATCCGCTCGGATATGTGAAGTAATCCAATTCCAGTTCAAAGATGATCTCAAGGCGGCGAGGAGATCGGCGACGTAGGCGTACAGATAGTTCGTTGAGGAGCCGGTGACGAGCCAACGAAGAGAGGGCTTTGAAATGGAATTGGCATAAGAGGCTGCTATGAATATCGAACAGATGAAAATCGTCATCAAGGAAATCATCACCAAAACCGACCTGACCCCCTGCGTGGTCGGCCATCGCGGGGTCGGCAAGAGCGCCGGCATCATTCAGGCCTGCCGTGAAATTGACCGGAAGTATGTGTCGCTGCGCCTGGGCCAGATGGAGGTTGGAGATCTGGTCGGAATTCCCTTCCGCGAGGGGACCGTCATGCACTGGTCGCGGCCGTCATGGTGGCCGGGCGATGAAGATCCACCGACCGTGGTCCATTGCGACGAGTTGAACCGGGCCCAGCAGGAAGACACCCTGCAGGCCATTTTCCAGTTTGTGGAACCGCCGGCCGAGGGGCTGCAGCGCTCACTGCACACCCACCACCTTTCCAAACGGCACAAGGTGATTGTCAGCATCAACCCCCCTGACGGCACCTATCAGGTGGCGACGCTGGATCGCGCCCTGATCGACCGCATGGTGATGCTGTTTGTCGAAACCGATTACAGCTGCTGGGCGCGCTATGCGGTGGAACGCGAACTGTCGGGTGACGTGCGGCAGTTTCTGGCCGGCAATTCCGGAATGCTGGCCCGTCAGGGAGCACCTATGGATCTGCAGGTTGAGCCGACCGAGCGCGGGTGGGAGATGGTCAGCACCCTGCGCAGCAGTTGCCGCTTTCCCGGTGACCTGGAGATGGAAGTGTATGCCGGCATTATCGGCCGGGAAGCCGCCATTACTTTCATGCGCTGGCTGGCCGATCGCAAGGGGCGGCCGGTGACCGCAGCCGAGGTGCTTAACGACTGGGCGCTGGTTGCTGATCGGGCGGCAGGGCAGAGAGATGACGTTCAGGCGGCAACGGTTAATGACCTGATCGCCACCCTGCAGGCTTCCCCTGCTCTGGAACCGGTGCAGGAGGTCAATCTGGTTGCCTACATCGCCATACTGCCGCGCGACCTCCGCTTTGGCTTTGTCAAATCTCTGCTCAAAATCCCCAAGGTAGCCCTGGCAATCGCCCAGGACAAATACGACAGCGTGGTGTTCGACGCCATCCAGACCATTTCCCGCGAGGCATGAACAACGGATCGCTTGAAAACGCCGTAGTGCGCCTGCTGCGCGAACGTCCGTTCTACGGTCATTTCATCCTCAACCTGCGCCGCGAACTCCGCACACTGGACGGCAAGGCGGCCGGTGTCACCGTACGTGACGGCATCCCCTTTCTGGCGGTTGACCCGCTCCGCTTCACAACTCTGGCGGCACCGCAGCAGCGTGCGCTCCTGGAGCATCTGGTCAAGCATCTACTCCACCTCCATCCGCTGCGCCGCAAAGGGCGCAATCTGCATGACTGGGATATCGCCTGCGATCTGGCGATCAACCCCGGTATCGCTGACCTTCCCGATGATGCGCTCCTCCCGGAACTGTATGGTGCGGAGGATGGGCTGGCGGCGGAGGAATATTACCAGCAGCTGGTTCCCCCGTTTGACGCCGGCAATCTGGACGGCAGCGGCTACGGCAACGCAGAATGTTCCGAGCGGGGTGCAGCCGGTGAAGGGGCTGGGGACGGCCCGGAAACAACCTTGGACAGTCATGGCCTCTGGGGCGATGCAGACAGCACACCGCTGCCGCTGGCAGAGGAGACGGTACGGGCAATTACCAGAGACAGCCTGAGAGGGAGTGATGGTGAAACACCGGCCGAACTCCGGGAGGTTGTGCAGAACCTGCTCTGCCCGTCTCCCCTCCCCTGGCGCCAGATTCTGCGGCAGTTCATGGCCACCGCCGGCCGTACCGGGCGCAGAAGTTCGTGGATGCGGGAGCACCGCCGCTTTGACCACATCACTCCCGGCATCAGAAAGCAGCGGCGGCTCACCCTGCTGGTCGCGGTGGACGTCAGCGACTCCACCAACAGTGCCCCGCTGCGGGAAGCATTTGCCCGGGAACTGCTCCAGATTGCGGGTGGGCGTGAAGCCGCCATCACTGTCCTGTATGCCAACAGCCGCATCCAGCAGATTACCTCATTCACCGGCGCACCCGGTGTTATAGAGCGCTATGACGGCGGCGGTTTCACCGACCTGCGGCCGGTCTTTGACTACGCAAAAACCATGCACCCGCTCCCGGCGGCGGTAATCTACCTCACCGACGGCATTGGACCGACGCCGGAGGCGATGACGTTTCCAACGTTGTGGGTATTGACCGCCGAAGGTGAACGCCCGGCACCGTGGGGTGTCGAACTACGAATGGAGATTTGAACATGGAAACATATACGGCAATGACAGCGGAATCGGTGGGGGAACTGCTGAAGGGGGCGGGTGCCGAGGTAATGGTGCGTTCCGGACGAAGTGACAGCTACAGCGCCCCGCGCGAGTTTTCCTTTGAAGTGAAGGCGATTTTCCCCAACGGTATGGGGATGCACATCGTGGCGCGCCAGTTCAACTACCGGGACCCCTGGGAAGCCACGGGGCGGGTCAACGATCTGGTGGATGCCATGCTGCTCCGGAACGGCTCATTGACGCCACTTCCCAAGGGATATCAGTGGTTTCAGGGGATAGAGGAGGAGTGCGGGCTTGATGAGGAGCGGCTGCGGGAGGTGGTGGAGTGCGTCCGGAAGGTCAACGTCAAGCTCTACCTGCTGCAGGAGATGACCGGGGACCTGTAGATGTCCCTCCATATACGACAAAAGGCGCACTCATCTACCGAGTGCGCCTTTTGTCGTTGTAACAGGTAAAATCTACGCCTGTGCCGCCTGCACCGCCGTAATGGCGGTAACATTCACGATATCATCAATCGAACAGCCACGGGAAAGGTCATTAACCGGCTTGGCCAACCCCTGGATGATCGGTCCGACCGCTTCGGCACCGGCGACCCGCTCCACCAGTTTGTAGCCGATGTTGGCAGCGTCCAGATCGGGAAAGATCAGGACATTTGCCCTGCCGGCCACCGTGCTGCCCGGCGCTTTTTTGCTCCCGACCGAGGGGAGCAGAGCCGCATCGGCCTGCAGTTCGCCGTCAATCTGCAGTTCCGGCCTCATCTGCCGGGCGATCTCCAGCGCTTTGATCACCTTGTCGCAATCGGGGTGACTGGCACTCCCCTTGGTGGAGAAGGAAAGCATGGCAACTCGGGGCTCCACATCGAGAAACGCCGTGCAGTTTCCGGCGGTTGCCACCGCGATATCCGCCAGTGCATGAGCATCAGGATTGGGGTTGACGGCACAGTCAGCGAAGAGAACGATGCCGTTTTCGCCGAAGCTGGGGTTTTTGGTTACCATCAAAAAGAAAGAGGAAACGGTTTTTATGCCGGCGGCAGGACCGACGGTCTGGAAAGCCGCTTTCAGTACGTTGCCGGTGGTCCCGGTAGCCCCGGCCACTTCGCCGCCGGCGTCACCGCAGCGAACCATCATGCCGGCGTAATACAGATTATCGGCAGCCGTAAGGATTTTTCTGGCCTCATCGGCGGTCAATCCCTTGTTTTTGCGCAGTTCGACCAGATCGGCTACGTAGGCATCGAGCTTTGGCGATGTCGCCGGATTCAGCAGTTCGACACCGGCCAGGTTGATCCCCTTGGCGGCAGCTTCGGCCTGAATCTTGGCGGGGTCTCCGAGAACAACGATTTTTGCCAGCCCTTCCGCAACTATTTTCTCTGCGGCAAACAGCATTCGTTCGTCATAACTCTCCGGCAACACAACCGTCTGCAGGTTTTTTCTGGCCTTTTCCTTGATCTGGTCAACAAGATGCATATTCAGCCTCCTTTGAATTATAAAACAGGTGTGCTTATAGCGGAAACAGTACCAGCGGTCAACAGAAAAAAAGCCTGATTTCTCAGGCTTTTAGCGGTACTTAAGGTATTACATCATCAGTTAAAAATCGAACCCCAGCGCACCGGCCACCGTATGCATATCCTTGTCACCGCGCCCGGACAGGCAGACCACAATTGTCGTATCTTTACTCAGCGTCGGAGCGAGCTTGATGACATGGGCAATGGCGTGTGACGACTCCAGAGCAGGGATAATCCCCTCTTCACGGGTCAGGGTACTGAATCCGCCCAGTGCCTCGTCGTCGGTAATGGAAACATATTCTGCGCGCCCCGTATCCTTCAGCCAGGAATGTTCCGGGCCGACGCCGGGATAGTCGAGGCCGGCGGAGATGGAGTGGGCGTGGGTGATCTGGCCGTCACTGTTCTGGAGCAGATATGTTTTGTTGCCGTGCAGAATGCCGGGGGACCCGGCGCAGAGCGGCGCGGCGTGCTTGCCGGTTTCGATACCGTAACCGGACGCTTCAACCCCGACCAGTCTGACGCTCCGGTTGTTCAGAAACGGGTAGAACAGCCCCAGGGCGTTGCTCCCCCCCCCGACGCAGGCCACGAGATAATCGGGCAGCCGCCCCTCGACTTTTTTGTGCTGCCGCTTGACTTCGTTGCCGATTACGGACTGAAAATCGCGCACCATCATGGGGTACGGATGCGGTCCGGCCACCGTACCGATGACATAAAACGTGTCCTGGATAGTGGTGACCCAGTTGCGCATCGCCTCGTTCATGGCATCCTTCAGCGTGGCGGTACCGGCGGTGACCGGCGTTACCGTTGCCCCCAGCAGTTTCATGCGGAACACATTCTGTGCCTGACGACGGGTATCCTCTTCCCCCATGAACACTTCGCACGCCATCCCGAACAGAGCGGCAACGGTGGCGGTTGCCACACCGTGCATACCGGCGCCGGTTTCGGCAATAACCCGTTTTTTCCCCATGCGCCGGGCCAGAAGCCCCTGACCGATAGTGTTGTTTATCTTGTGCGCACCGGTATGGTTCAGGTCCTCGCGCTTGAGATAGATCCGGGCGCCCCCCAGCTTTTTTGTCAGCTTTTCGGCAAAATAGAGCGGGTTCGGGCGGCCCACATACTGGCGCAGATAATAGGCGAATTCCTGCTTGAACTCACGATCATGACGATAGTGCTCGTAGGCGCTTTGCAACTCCAGCAGGGCAGGCATGAGGGTTTCGGGGACGTAGCGGCCGCCGTACTGGCCGAAGTGGCCGTTTTTGTCAGGTAATTTCACGGTACTGACTCCTTGTGGCACTAATAAAACGGCTGACCTTCCCGGCATCCTTTTTCCCCGGCGCACTCTCTACACCGCTGGAAACATCCACCGCACAGGGGCTGACCGCTGCGATCGCCTCAGCGACATTTTCCGGGGTCAGCCCCCCGGCCAGGATAATACGCCGGGATGCTGCCGCCCGTGCGGCAATGTCCCAGTTGAAGGTTGTGCCGGTGCCGCCGTACGCCGCCGGTGACCAGGTATCCAGCAGACAGGCGGCAACGCGATACTGCGGCAGGGCATCAAGCGAGACACCATCCTTTACCCGGAACGCCTTGATGATCCTGCGGCGTATCTCCGTACAGTATTCGGGAGACTCGTCGCCATGAAGCTGGACGATATCCAGCCCGCAGCGATCCGCCAGCAGGTTGACCGTTGCCGCCTCTTCGTTGACAAACAGGCCGACCGTCTGCACAAACGGCGGCAGACGGCGAATGACGTCAGCAGCCGCATCGGGGGAGATATGGCGCGATGAACCCTGAAAGAAGACGAAGCCGAGAGCATCGGCTCCGGCTTCGACCGCCATCAAGGCATCTTCCAGGTTGGTTATGCCGCAAATTTTAACTTTGACCATGAGTGAGGCCCGAACACTGAGACACCGAGACACTGAGAAAAGCTGACAAAGCACGGGGATGATGCATTCCAGACTTTATTTCGATATTCTCTTTTTCTTTCTCAGTGTCTCCGTGGTGAATGATTGAATTTAAAAGCTGACCTTCGGTAACCGCTCCAGTGCCGCCTTGACCATGGCATCCGGATATTCGTAATCCTCCAGAGTCCCTGACAGGTAGGCATCATAAGCGCCCATATCAAGCTGGCCATGCCCGGAAAGACCGAACAGGATAGTCTTTTCCTTCCCTTCCTCTTTGGCAAGCACCGCTTCATCTATTGCCGCTCTCACGGCGTGGGACGATTCAGGAGCCGGGACAATCCCTTCACTGCGGGCGAACAGAAGCGCCCCTTCAAAACAGGCATTCTGTTTGTAGGATTTAGCTTCGATCTGACCGGCGTGGTACAGCTGCGACACCAGCGGTGACTCACCATGATAGCGCAGGCCGCCGGCGTGAATGCCGGGGGGCATGAAGTCGTGCCCCAGTGTGTACATCAATTCAATCGGCGCCATTTTGGCGGTATCGCCGTAATCATAGGCGTATACCCCTTTGGTCAGCGTCGGGCAGGATGCCGGTTCGACCGCTACGCAGCGGACATTCCTGCCGTTGGCGCGATCGGAGATAAACGGGAATGCCAGACCGGCAAAATTGGAACCGCCGCCGCAGCAGGCGATAACCACATCAGGATAGTCCCCCGCAATTTTAAACTGCGCCTGAGCTTCCTGGCCGATGATGGTCTGGTGGAGACAGACGTGATTCAGCACACTGCCCAGGGCGTAGTTGGTGTCGGCATGAGTTGCCGCGTCCTCCACCGCTTCCGAGATGGCGATGCCGAGAGAACCGGGACAGTCCGGGTCATGGGCCAGTATGGTGCGGCCGGAATTGGTTAATTCCGATGGAGAAGGATGAACGGTGGCGCCCCACAACTGCATCATGCTTTTGCGGTACGGCTTCTGGGTGCAGGAAACCTTGACCATGTAGATCGTACACTCCAGGCCGAACATGGAACAGGCAA
This sequence comes from uncultured Geobacteraceae bacterium, assembly GCA_903852495.1. GTDB lineage: Bacteria > Desulfobacterota > Desulfuromonadia > Geobacterales > Pseudopelobacteraceae > JACRCG01. The sequence continues at coordinate 10,849 of CAINRC010000060.1, forward strand.
GAGCCAGAGAGCTGCCCCACTGACCGGCGCCGGTCTCGGTGGCAAGACGGCGGATACCGGCCTGTTTGTTGTAATAGGCCTGCGGGATTGCGGAGTTGGGCTTATGCGACCCGGCCGGGGAAACCCCTTCATATTTGTAATAGATCTTGGCCGGCGTACCGAGCGCCTTTTCCAGACGGTGGGCACGGAACAACGGCGAAGGACGCCATAATTGATAAATTTCGCGGACTTCGTCAGGAATGTCGATCCAGCGCTGTGATGACATTTCCTGCTCAATGAGCGCCATGGGGAAAATTGCCAGCATTTCGTCCGGTGTGACCGGTTGCATGGTGCGCGGGCTGATCACCGGTGCCAAGGGGCCGGGCATATCGGGAATGATGTTGTACCACTGCTTGGGGATCTGGCTTTCAGGCAAGAGAATTTTGGTAATCATGACTCCTCCAAAAAAATGATGGGTAATAAAATCTGTATTTTATTCCCGCAATTACTCCAGATTATCCTCAATACGGATAAAACTGGTCTTTTCACAGATGATATCAAGCCGGTCGATCTCGGACAACGCGGTCTGAATCGAGCCTTCCCGGGCCTGGTGGGTCATGATGACAATCGGCACCGGCGATGAATCTTCCACATCATGGGCGGTCTGCACCATGGATTCGATGCTGATGCCGTGTGAGCCGAGCGCCCCGGCGATCCCGCCAAGAACACCCGGTTTGTCCAGAACGCTGAAGCGAAGCATATATTTGCTGATGATCTCGGCCATTGGCTTGATCGGCTTTGTAACAATAGCCTCGTCCAGAAAACCAAGGGGGGACATACGCCGCCCGGCGCCGGCTTTCATGCTGCGCGAAAGGCCGATCAGGTCGCCGACAATCGCACTGGCGGTCGGGTTCTGCCCGGCTCCGCGTCCGGAGAACATGACCGGACCGACAAAATCACCGGTCAGACGAATGGCATTGAACACGCCGTTAATATCGGCCAGCGGACTGTCCAGCGGGATCATGGTCGGATGCACGCGCGCCTCGATCTCGCCATCAATACTTTTCCCGATTGCCAGCAGCTTGATACGGTAGCCGAACTCGGCGGCATATTTGACGTCCAGCCCGCTGATATTGGCAATCCCCTCCGTATGAATATCTTTGAAATCAATCCGGGTACCGAAGCAGAGCGACACCAGAACAGCCAGCTTATGGGCCGTATCGACCCCTTCCACATCGAAGGTCGGGTCCGGCTCGGCATAGCCGAGTTCCTGCGCCGCTTTCAGCACATCGCCAAAATCGGCCCCCTCCTGGGTCATGCGGGTGAGGATGTAGTTGCAGGTACCATTCATGATACCGAAAACACTGCTGAAATTGTTGGCCGCCAGATTGCTCTTGATGGCGGTAAGTACCGGAATTCCCCCGCCGACGGATGCTTCGAACTGCACTTCAACACCCTTGCGCACCGCAGCGGCGTAGATATCCGAACCATGCAGCGCCAGCAGCGCCTTGTTGGCGGTAACGATGTGTTTGCCCTTTTCTATGGCTTTCAGCACAAAACTTTTGGCCGGCTCATAGCCGCCGATCAGTTCAATAACCACCGATATTTCCGGATCATTGAAAATATCGTCAACACTGGTGGTCAGGACACCCGGTTCAACCGTCACGCCGCGATCAGTGGTGATATCCAGATCGGCAATGCGCTTCAGCACTATGCCGGTACCAACCTTGCTGCGGATGACCGCCGCATTATCGCGCAGCAGCCTGACGACTCCCGCGCCGATATTACCAAAACCTATCAATCCTACCTGTACATCTTTCATGTAAAATCCTCTCGAATGTGAACGTCTAAACTTGTGCCACCATACGGGTTTTAGTCCCTTCCCCAGGAGGGGGAAGGTTAGGATGGGGAAACGGTGGCAGCCTTTACTCTTCTCCCGTCACGTCCGTTTTTGCGCACGCTTCGATCTCGTCGAGAATGCCGTTCACAAACGCCGGCGATTCTTTATCGCCGTAGCGGCGCACGATCTCGATAGCTTCATTTATGGTAACTTTTTTGGGGATATCGGAACGGAACATCAGTTCATAGGCGGCCATACGCATGACATTCAGATCGATCCGGGGCATACGTGTCAGTGACCAGTTTTTGGAACGGCTCCGGATGGCTTCATCTAAAACCGTACGCTGGGCATATACCCCCTGCACCAGCTCCTCGGCGAATTCCCGTACCTTGCCTGCAACGTCACTCCGCTCTTCGCGAAAAATCTGCAGCGTTTCACGCAAACCGGCGGCACTGTTTGAATCAAGCGCATACAGCATCTGCAGTGCCAGCTCCCGCGCTTCGCGCCGTAGTCCCATTACTTGAGCACCTTCATCAGATTGACAGATTCAATGGCGGTAACAGCCGATTCAAACCCTTTGTTGCCCGCCTTGGTGCCGGCCCGTTCCACAGCCTGCTCAATCGTGTCAGTGGTCAGCACGCCGAAAGCAATCGGAATACCGCTTTCCAGAGACACACTCGCCACCCCTTTGGAAACTTCAGAAGCAACATAGTCGAAATGCGGTGTGGAACCACGGATAACCGCGCCAAGACAGATAAGGGCATCATACTTGCCGGTTTCCGCCAGTTTTTTGGCAAAAAGCGGAATTTCGTACGCACCCGGTACACGAACCACATGAATGTCCGTATCAGCAACACCGTGGCGAACCAGCGCATCCACCGCCCCCTCAAGCAGGCGTTCGCAGATGAAACTGTTAAAACGGCTGACGACGATACCGAACTTCTGCCCTTTGCCTTCAAGTTTACCTTCAAAAAATTTCGGCATGACTACCTCCCGGATATTGATTCACTGAAAATTGTCTTCTGTACTACCCCGCTGTTAACACCTGCATCCAGAGCTACTGGTTCGGGTAAAAGGAAGCGGGATATTAGCATATTTTTTACAACTGGGTAGAAAAAAAAGGTGTGTAATGCGGTGCTGCTCTGCTTTACCCGAGTTTCAACGCCGAAAAAATCATCTTCCAGATCACGATCAGCGTAAACAGCAGATAGCAGACCAGTGTGCCGAGGACGAGGCGCCGCTGCAGGGGCGGGATGATATGGGCTAGGCTGCTGATACCTCTGAACGGCATCAGCACACCGACACCAATCCCCGCCACCGCGCCGCCAAAGAGGGTGGCATACATGAAATAACCGATGTAGCCGTATTCTTTCTGCAGCAGACAGAACGGGCAGTGATGGGTGGGAAGTTCGTAGAAATAGGGGCCGATGAATGAAACGATGGAGGCGATGGCGATCAGAAATGTCACGGCGGCGGCGGTGGAGAACAGATACCCGGCGCGCCCTTTGAGGTAGAACAGCAAGCCGGCGCCTGCCGTGAGCGCCATCCCCGCAAAGTAGGCGATCTGCATCGGCCGGTGCGGCAGGGAGGCGAGATCGCTGCTGAAACCGCTGCTTTCATGACTGAAAAGGCTGCCGCAGCAGGAGGTGATGATGTCCGGCTTCACTCCGGCAAAGTAGGCGATGAGCAGCACACTTTCCAGCACCAGCAGCGGCACAACCAGATTAAGCAGTTCATATTTGACCCGGATCAGCGGATAATCATACCCCTTGTTATCGGCATAGTTGAGGATCAGCCAGACCCCGGCCAGGATAAAATTGATGGTTTTGAGCAGCAGCGCCGGATAGCCGAAGGAGTTGATCGCAAGGCTGCCGACCGCACACATGGCGCCGGTAAAAAGGGTATGGAGATCGTCCGCCGTGTAGATGAACAGGAACAGGGACATGAGCTCAAAACCGAGGATATAGCTCATGATTGTGGAGATCAGATAGGTTCTCCGCTCCAGCTCCAACTGCCCCTCGCTGCCGCTGGCCGGATCCCAGCGACCGAGAATTCTCAGGCCGTAGTAACCGGCGTAGATCCCCATTCCGGAGACCAGCAGGGCAATCATCAGAAGTGCCAGAGCGGCGGGGTGGAGGATCACCGGCAACTCCGGCTGCCGACAACGGCACCGTCGCGCATTTCAACCAGCCGGTCCACCAGGGGCGAATCGAAGACGATCGGGTCGTGACTGGCGATCAGCACGCTTTTTCCCTCACCCTTCAAGCGGCCGGCAATTGCCATGAATTCCTGCGACAACTTTGAATCCAGATGGGCGGTCGGCTCGTCAGCGATGATGATGGAGGGGTTGTTGATGAGGGCCCGGGCGATGGCAACCCGCTGCAGCTCCCCACCCGAAAGCAGCTCCACCCGTTGGCCGGCAAGGCGGGTGATGCTGAACTGCTCCAGCAGTTCCAAGGCACGGGCACGAAAGACGGGACGCCCTTCCCCGGTCGGGTAGGCCGGCAGCATGACATTTTCCAGGACGCTGATCCCCTTGACCAGATTGAACTGCTGAAAGATAAAGCCGAATGTGGAACGCCGGATATCGTTCAGAAACCGCTCCGGCAGACTGGTGATTTCAACCGTTTCCGCACCGTCGAGGCGAAAGGGCACCGCCGCTTCCAGGCCGTGCAGGAATATGCGCCCCGAAGAAGGGCGGGCCATGCAGCCGATCATGGTCAGGAGCGAAGTTTTGCCGGAGCCGCTGGGGCCTTTGAACACCGTTATCTCGCGCGGATGCACCGTGAGGGTGACACTGTCCACGGCGGTAAATTGATTCGGCTTGCCGCTGTTGAACGATTTTGTGATGTTTGACAGTTCGATCATATCAGTACCTCATGGCGGCGTCCGGGTCGGTTGTGGCCGCTCGCCAGCAGGGAATGACCGTCGCCGTTGTGTACGGCACCACCGTCAGAAAAAAGAGCACCGCCAGTTGATAGGCGTCCACCACCGGAACCAGCTGAAAGCGGGGATAGATCACCGACCACCCTTTAAGCGCCTGGGCGAACAGCGGGGCCGACAGGAAGAACACGTGCCCGTAGGCCAGCACCACTCCCAGCAGGAATGCTGTCAGCGAAATGACCGTTCCTTCCCAGAATTTAAGCAGCAGCACATCGGACGTTTCCCAGCCGATGGACTTGAGGATGCCGATTTCCTTCCTCTCTTCAGCAGACAGCCCGGTGGCCTTATCCCAGGCGAAGATAATAAAGGACAGCAGCGCCGCCGACAGAACCATTAGCGTCATACCGCCGCGCCAGTCGAAGATCGATTGATAGGTCCGCTGAATTTCGCTCTTCAGGATCGGGCGGGAGTCGGGGAACAGGGTGGCAATTTTGGCCGCAACGGTCGGCAGCTCTTTCGGGTTCCTCACCGTCACCGCTAGATCCGTCGCCTGCCCTTCCGGAAAATTGAACAGCGTGTGGAATTGTGCCGGGGAGATGACCACCATATCTGCGGCGATGAGGTCTGAAGAGCTCGGGAAGATTGAGCCAACTTCGAGCATTACCGGGGTTTTGTTATAGCTGATGAGCGGCAGCAGATCTCCCACCGCCAGAGTACGGGCCCGGGCCACTCCGGCTCCGATGGCTGCCCTGGGCAGCCCGGCCGCCTGTTGCTCATCGGCCATGATCGTATAATTGGCACCGTTCAGCGCATCATAGTAATAGCCCCACAAGCGGGGGCGTACCGCAGTAACTCCTCTGATTCCGGCGATGCCGGTGGCGTATTCGGTGGGGACCAGATCCTGGCGCCCCGCCATCAACCGCTGTACCACCATATCAGGCGCATCGGCCAGAATAACCGCCGCCTCTCTTTTCAGCGCCGAGACGAAGAACTGCAGCGAGGCGAGCATAAAAATCACCAGCAGGTACATCGCCAGAAGGGAGAGGTTTTTCCCTCTTCTGCGCAGCAATGAGGCCAGAGTGAATTCAAGGATATTCAGATGCCGTTCGATAGTTCGCTTCATGGTACGTTCCGGAGTTGGGCAGGTGGCAGTATGAGGGAACCGGATGGAAAGTGCTCCAGCGCCAGGGGGTGTTCCTGAAAGGGGGCGTGGTGGTCGGCCATGGCCGGATTGCGGGTGTAGCGCGCCTCCGTCGAAAGGCAGAGGTCCGTGACGTGCAGCCCGCGCAGCGGGTCTCCCCCCGGCTGTACGTTACCGGCCCGCTGAAGCTGGCTCTGCCGGGCATGCAGGGGAAGTAGAAAAAACACGGCAAGGCTTGCCGCTGTGAAGAGCAAAAAAAGTACTGAGCGGCGCATTGGTTCTCTTTTCAACTGAAGTTTCCTGAAACCAGCATTTTAAACACAGAGACACCGAGACACTGAGAAATCATAAAGATTATAACCAATTAGATTCACACCTGCCTGCATCAAAAGATACGATTTTTCTCTGTGCCTCTGTGTTTAACCAGATTTCTACAGAGGCATAGCGCTGAATCTCCCCATAGCTAAAGCGAGGGGGTTCTAAGAGCGAATTCCTTGGGGTCTCCCGGCTCTCGCGTTTCCGCTACAGCATCCGGGCCATGACCAAGGGCAAGCTCTCTGTGACGGC
>CAINRC010000061.1 GCA_903852495.1 uncultured Geobacteraceae bacterium
CCATAAGTGTCCCCTCCCATTCATCGTTACATATATAATAATATGTAACGATGAAAAGTCAAGAGAAAAACACTTTAACAGACTGGTTTTATGAATATTATTGCAAATTACTCGTTACAATGTCCGGGAATGCAGGATATATGACCCAGCGGGCAACCCCCTGCAAACTGTACCCGGTAAACCGCCTGGACAGGGGCACCTCCGGTGCGGTCATCATGGCCAAGAGCTCCAGCTCTGCAGGTATCTACGGCCGGCAGGTAAAAGAATCCGGCCTGGACAAGCTCTACCTGGCCCTGGCGTGGGGAACCCCCGATAGTAGCGGCATAATCACCGAGCCGCTGGACGATAAAGAATCCGAGACCCGTTACGAGATCCTGCTGGCCGGCGACAATTGTTCCCTGCTGGCGGTAACCCCGATCAGCGGGCGAATGCACCAGATTCGCCGGCACCTGGCCGCTATCGGCCATCCGGTGCTGGCTGATAAACGCTATGGCGGCGGCGATATGCCGGAGGTGTCAGGAATTGCCCTGCATTCATTCCGGACCGCTCTTGAACTGTTTGAGACAGGGGAAATCGCGGTCTGCGCTCCGATTTGCGATGAAATGCTGGGTCTCTGCGAACAAAAGGGGATCAGCCGGGACAGAGTGCTGGAAACCGTATACCGCTTGGTGTAGAATACGCGGCGCGGACTGATCATTTTCATGGAAACAGCGGGAGGATTTATGAGTGGAAAAACCATTTTTATCACTGGAGCATCGTCCGGTTTCGGCGCAGCCTGTGCCCGTATGTTCGCCACCGGAGGCAACCGCCTGATTCTCACCGCACGACGGATTGATCCGCTCCTGAAGCTGCAGGAGGAACTGTCTGCAGACGCTGACATACATATAATTCCGCTTGATGTACGCGACCGTGAAGCGGTACAGGGAGCGATAGAGGGGCTGCCGGAACGCTTTAGGGCTATCGACATCCTGCTCAACAACGCAGGACTTGCGCTTGGGCTTGAACCGGCTCACCTGGTTGATCTTGATGATTGGGACACCATGGTGGATACCAACATCAAAGGCACCATGTACTGTACCCGTTTCGCGCTCCCCGGCATGGTGGCACGCAATCGCGGTCACATCATAAACATCAGCTCCACCGCCGGCGCCTGGCCCTATCCGGGCGGCAATGTCTATGGGGGAACCAAAGCCTTCGTGACCCAGTTTTCACGGAACCTGCGTTGTGATCTGGCCGGCACACGGGTGCGGGTCTCCTGCATCCAACCGGGCATGGCCGAAACGGAATTTTCAAACGTGCGCTTCAAAGGCAATAACGAGCAGGCTTCCGGTGTTTACCAGGGGACAGAACCGCTGACCGCAGAGGACATCGCGGAAGCAGTGCGCTGGATTGTCAGCGTACCGCCCCATGTCAACGTCAATACTCTGGAACTAATGTCTGTTGACCAGACCTGGGGCCCCTTTGCCATTCACCGGGAACAGAAATAAATCATACCAAGGATTATAGACATGGCAAAAGAACTCTACGTCGGACATATCTCGGAGCAGGCAACCGAAGATGATCTGCGCAAACTTTTTGAGGTAATGGGGGTTGTCACTTCGGTCCACCTGATTGTTGATGAAGCGACCGGTGAATTCAAGCGCTGCGGCTATGTGCGGATGCTGTCAGAGGTAAACCTGGATGAGGTGGTTGAAACGCTGGACGGTACGTGGCTGATCGACCGCTGCATCGTTGTCAGTATCGCCAAACCGCAGAAAGACCGTCCGGTAAAAACTCCGTATGTCCGGAGAAAACCGGTTGTCGGAGCACGCCCAGCGGTGGATGCCCGTCCCGCAAGCCCTCGCCCCGCGAGTGCCAGAGCGGCAAACGAACGCCCGGCAGGAGCTCGTCCGTCAAGCGCCAGAGCGGTAGGGGCACGTCCGGCAGGAACACGCCCGTCAAGTGCCGGGAGCACAACAACAAGTACGCGACCAGCGGCGGCACCATCAGCGAAAAGCAGTCGTCCAGCCGTTAAAGAAGCGACCAAAACCGGTCGTTCTTCCGCAGCCAAAGAGGCAGCCAGAAAATACCGCCCAAAAGTTGCGAAAGATGCTGCCTCCAGTGATCGCCCCGCCTCTGCGAAGCGGCCTGGCAGACCTCCCGCCGGCAAACGTCAGGGCGATGGCCCGAGATCGCCTTCAAAGGGACGCAGATAACACAACGGTTTCCCGGCGGCGTTATATGAAAAGGAGAGGACATGGACATCAACAGGCTTGACCACATAGTATTAACGGTGAAGGACATTGAGATCACAGCCCGGTTTTATGTTTCAGTCCTTGGAATGGAGAAAGAGGACTTTGGTGCGGGAAGAGTCGGCCTTACATTCGGCAAGCAGAAAATCAATCTTCACCAGGCGGGTAAAGAGTTCGAACCGAAAGCAGACAAACCGACGCCCGGTTCTGCTGATTTGTGTTTCATTACTGAGGTTCCACTGAATGAGGCGATGATCCATGTGCAGAGCGAAGGAGTTGAAATCATAGAAGGCCCCATAGCGAGGACCGGGGCGACAGGGCCGATCAATTCATTTTACTTCAGAGATCCGGATATGAATCTGATTGAAGTCTCAAATTACTGATCTGCTTCACCATTCCGCCCGTCAGCAATGATGGCCAGCACCCATTCCGCCAGCAGAGCCAGTTGTTTCAGCGGTATCCGTTCATCTGTCGTATGCACTTTTTCATACCCGCAGCTTAGGACAACAGACGGCAATCCCCTACTGTTAAAAATATTGGCATCTGAACCGCCGCCGGTTGCTTTGAAGCGAACCGGCACTCCGATCTTCCCTGCTGCCCGTGCCGCACGGCCGGCAGGCTCGCAATCTTCCTTCAGCTTATACGCCGGATAACACGGCTTCCTGTCAACTTCGACAGTCCCGCCATACTCCCGGGCGGCAGTTTCCATAACAGCTGTCAAAGCAGCAGCATGGGCCTGTACTTTTGCAGGTTGCAGCGAACGCACCTCACCCTGAAGCTCACAGCGATCCGGCACTATGTTGGTCGGACCAGAGGCGTAGATGCTGCCGATATTGGCAGTTGTCTCCGCATCGATGCGCAGCAGTCCCATACGACTTATGGCTGTCCCGGCGATCTGGATGGCCGACACCCCCTCTTCCGGAGCAAAACCTGCGTGGGCACTCCGGCCATGGAAAACGGCCGAAAAGTTGATCTGCTCCGGCGCCTGAAGGACAATTTCGCCTATCGGCCCCCCGGCATCCAGAATGAAACCTATCCGGGAGGAAACCTGTGAAAGATCAAACCAGCCCGAACCGACCAGGGCCAATTCCTCGGCGACAGTCAGCACGAGTTCGATAGTCGGATACGGCTTTCCCGCTTCTTTCAGGGCGGTAATCCCCTCCAGGATAGCTGCCAGCCCCGCCGCATCATCAGCGCCGAGGACCGTAGTACCGTCACTGCTAATGTAGTCCCCTTCAATACGCGGCTTGACACCGTTTCCGGGTGCAACCCGGTCAAGGTGACAGGAAAAAAGCAGCGGCTCACCGGCAGCGTTCCCTTCAAGCCGGGCATACAGGTTCCCCGCAGTCCCGCCGATCCGTTCCCCCGTGCCGTCTTCCGAAACTGAAAAACCGAGCGATTGCAACTGCCTGGTCATGCGGTCCGCCATCAGGCGCTCACAGGTCGGTTCAGAATCAATGGCGCACAGTTCCGTAAATGTAGCAAAGAGCCTTGTTTGGTTATCTGCCAAAGAAGATACGGCATTGGTTTGAGAAGTCGATGACCAGATTGTTCATTCTTGATATTGCTTTAACGGTTGTTGGAATGGTCGGCTTTTCAGGGGTAAGTGATTCTCTGACGGCAGTAATTGCAGCATCTACATTAGGGTTTCTTGGAACCCTGACAACTATCGGAATAAGATTGTGTCAGTATATCGGAAGGCTGGTATCTCGTAGGAATAACATATCAGCGTGACAAGTAAACTGTAACATCAAGATAATGTACCAAAGAAGCCGTTAAGTTTATGACGGTCTTGTGCTTGTGCAGTGTGAATGGGATAATTAGCTGAATTGTTGGGAGTAATCTCGGATTTCAAATTGTGCATGATTGGTATAGTATTGAGACCTGCTCTCTCTGATACAAAAACTATTATCCCACTGCTTAAATATTAGGCAGATATTTATTCCTTTCGGTTCGGTCTCTCAAGATCGGTTTGCAAAAAGATGCAAACCGGTCTTTCGAGATCCGAGTTATTTTTAAAATAAATCTTGTGAGAAAGGGTGGTTGTGGACTGGAAGGGTTTCTGAGTATTATAAGATATTGCTGGTTTCTACGGAGCTAAATTCATGCACATTGGTACAATATTGGTACAACAAAATAAAAAAGGCACTCACAATCTCTTGTAAGTGCCTGTTATTGTTGGTGCGCCTGGAGCGATTCGAACGCCCGACCTACGGATTCGTAGACCGATTACTGGGGTAAAACCATACTTTACGGTAGTGCTTAATAGTCCTTCTTGTCTTGTAAAATTAAACACTTATACCTCTATATAATATTTTTGTCACACAAGGAAAGACTACCGATTATCTTGTCTACTATACACTCACTATACAAAAAGTTCTAAATCCCCGCTCCCATCGACATATCCTGTTCCTGATATGTCGGGGTATCTAAATCGACCACGACAGGGTCAATATCAGTCGTGGATTCTGCTTCCGGTATAACGTCATAAATCGTATCCAGCTTTTTTATAGCTTTTTTCTTATGTTCATCTGTCAGATGTGAATAGCGTTGGGTCATCTGCATCGTAGCGTGTCCAAGAAGTTCCCGTATAGTTGCCAAATTTGTGTCGTTCATAACCTGATGACTGGCAAATGTGTGGCGTAAATCGTGAAAGTGCAACCATTTAATATCGGCACGGGCTTTTGCTTTATTAAATGACGTTTTTATGGAGCCTAATTTAGCTCCAGTTTTTTCGTTGTGGTAGAA
>CAINRC010000062.1 GCA_903852495.1 uncultured Geobacteraceae bacterium
CATGGCGGTTTGCGGAACTCCTGACGGTGAGATGGGTAACGGGCTGTACCGGCAGATGCAGGGCCGGCCCGCTTACTATAATGACGTTTTTTCAAAATACAACTTAAAGCTCTTTACTCACTGAGGTACCGGTTATAGTATTAGAAAAACCGGCCCGCCGATTCCGGCATACGGGCAGCGCAGCGTCGGGGCTGGAATACTACCAGGACAACCAATTTTCCGCCGTACAGGTCACCCATATGATAGCTTCCGAAACAATTGCCCGGCTTGAATTCCATAAACTTCTGGCCGAAATTTCCCGGCACTCCCACAGCCCCTGCACGACCGGGCGTATCCAGAGTATCCGTCCACTCACGGATTCTGACGAAATCAGGACCATGTCCGGCCGCATCGGCGAGATCCGCGCCCTCAATATGGCCGGCATTTCTCTTGATCTCGGGAGCTTTGACGATATCCGTCCCTCTCTCGAATTATTACGGCCGGCCGGGGCGCTCCTGGCCCCGCTGGAACTGCTCCTGTTCATACCGGTTCTCCGGCTGTATGCGGCGCTGGCCCGCCAATGCGAGTACCGTGAAGACATTCCGCTGCTGAAATCAATTGAACCGCGCCTGCGCGGTTTTCCCGACATTCTGGAACCGCTGGTCGCCTCCATTGACAGTGACGGCAGTATCATGGATTCCGCATCACGGCTGCTCCGGGAGACCCGCCGCGCCAAGCGGAGTCTGGCGGGGCGTATCCGCAAAAAGATCGAGGAGATCGTGCGCGACAGCGGCATCGAAAAATTCCTGCAGGATGATTTCATCACGCAGCGCTCCGGGCGCTGGGTTATCCCGGTGCGCATGGATTCCAAGGGGATGGTCAAGGGGGTGGTACATGACGTTTCCTCCTCGGGGGAAACCGCATTCATGGAGCCGCTGGAAATCATTCCCTTTGTCAACGAGCTGGAAAATCTCGCCGCAGAAGAAAAAGCGGAAGAGATTCGCATCCTGCGCCAGCTTTCCGCCTGGCTTCGGGAAGATGGGGAGCCGATTGCCGCCTGCTTTGAAACGCTGCTGGAGCTTGATCTGCTGAACAGCGCGGCACGCTTTGCCGACGAGTATGAGCTGGAGCCGGCCACGCTTAACGAGAGCGGAGAGCTGCGTCTGGTGGAGGCCCGGCATCCGCTGCTGCTGATGATGGTAAAACGGAGGGTGCTCCGCAGGGTTGAGCCGCTCGGGATGCAACTGGGCGGGGCCGACCGGCAGGGGGATTCGGTCATGGTTATCACCGGCCCCAATGCCGGGGGGAAGACCATCGCACTCAAAACCGCCGGTATGCTGGCGCTGATGGCGCTCAGCGGACTGCCGGTTCCGGCCGGGGCGCGCTCCACATTTCCCCTGCTTGATTCCATGCTGGTGGATATCGGCGACGAACAGTCCATCGAACAGAGTCACTCCACTTTTTCGGCCCATGCCGCCCGGATCACCGCCATCCTCCAGGAAAGCGGCCCCCGCACATTGGTGCTGCTGGACGAACTGGGGGCCGGCACCGAACCGCTTCAGGGGGCGGCCATCGCCTGCGGGGTGCTCCATGAACTGCAGCAGCAGGGGTGCATGGTCATTGCGACCACGCACCTGAGCGACATCATCGGTTTTGTGCATGGTACCCCCGGCATGATCAACGCCGGAATGGCGTTCGACGATGCCAGTTTTACCCCGCTCTACCGTCTGATTGTCGGCGAACCGGGACAATCCCATGCCGTGGAGATCGCCCGGCGCTTCGGCATGCCGGAGCGGGTGATCGCGTTTGCCCGCCGCATGCTCGGCAATGCCGGCAGCGAATTTGCCTCTCTGCTCACCGAACTGCGCCAGCGGCGGAACGAGTATGAAGAGCGGCGTGCCGCACTGGAAGGGCGTGAGCGAAGCCTCGACCAGAGGAGCGCGGAACTTGATGCCCGGGCTGACGAGGTGCTCCGCATCCGGAAAGAAGCGGCGGAAAAGGGATGGGATGACGCCCGTGAGCTGATTTCCGCAACGAGACGGCGTACTAACGCACTGCTGGAAGAGTTGAAGCGTGAGAAGCGGAGTGAAATCGTAGACAAGATCCGTCAGGAAGAAGCGGAACTGGTCACTCAGCTTAAACCTCGAACCGACGGGCAGGAACGGGTGGCGCTGACGATGGTCAGGCCGGGGGACATTGTCCATATCGGTTCGCTGGGGTGTGACGGCACCGTGTTGTCAGAGGATGTCCGTCACAGCAAGGTGCGGGTGCGGGCCGGACGGATGGAACTGGATGTGCCGCGTGCGGAGCTGTTTGCCTCTCAGAAAAAATCCGCTTCGGGGGAAAAACGGAGGGGAGCTGCTCCCTGGGTCGTTGATGTTGTTGAGAGTGACCGGCGTGAGCTGAAACTGATCGGTATGCGGGTGGATGAGGCGCTGGCGGAGCTGGAGCCGTTTATCAACCACGCCCATGCTGCCGGGTTGCGGGAGGTTCGTGTTATCCACGGATTAGGCAGCGGTCGGCTGCGGGATGCGGTGCGCGAAGAGCTTGAACGGCACCCGCTGGTGGAAAGTCACCGGCCGGGTGAACCGCACGAGGGGCGCGACGGCGCCACGGTGGTGATGTTACAGGGGTAATCATGTAAAAGCGGTTCAACGCTGAGACACAGAGGCACAGAGAAAAAATTGATAATATTTACAAAACCCTGAGTTTTTTCTCTAGATTCTTTATGGGTTTTTGCTGTTTCAATAAACCGTTTTCGGTTTCCTCTGTGTCTCTGTGCCTCTGTGTTTCTATCGGTTTTGGGTGCCGGGGCTACCCGTTACACCGCCACACCGTCAGCTGCGCCACCGTGTGCTGAAACTTCCTTTTTGTCTCCCGGATGACGAACGGCATATCGCGCGGTTCACCGACGGGGGTGAAGTGCGGTGCCAGCACACCCTTCAAACCATCCAGCGACCAGACCGCTTCACCCCCCGCCCGGTATCCCCCCAGCCACTCCTCTTTTTTGGTGTACTCCTCAAGCCAGGTATAGGGGGAGGTGAGTACCAGCAGCCCTCCCGGTTTCATCCGCTCGTGGATGGTTGTAAGGAACCGGCGCGGCGAGTAGAGGCGGTCGATCAGGTTGGCGGCGAGCACCAGATCGTAACCGGTGAACTTGTCCGGCAGATTGCAGGCATCCCCCTGATAAAACTGAACCCGCTCCCGTATGCCCTCCAGTCCCAGCTCCGCCAGAGTAATCTCATGGAAGGAAACGATATCCCCCTCTTCCGGAAGGGCATAGCGGAGCGTCCCTTCATCCTGCATCCGGGCGGCGAGACGGAAAAAACGGGTGGAGAAGTCCAGCCCGGTTACCCGTTGAAAACCGCCGCGCGCCAGCTCAAATGATGACCTCCCCAGAGCGCATCCCAGATCAAGGGCATGCTCCATGGTGCGTCCCTGCATCAGTTCAAGGGCCGCTACGGCACAGGCCGCCGGGAAGTTGGCCACCCCGAAGTGCCCGGAACCGTAGTGGGCATCGCAGTACTGGGCCGTCAAGGCATCACTTTCATACTGGTCATCGTGGATGACGACCGGCGCGGCGCTTTCCACATAGCGGAAACCGGCGTGCTGGAAGAAATGCCGCCGGAAGGCGTAGCGGGCAGCCAACGTCGCTTCGTTGCCGGTGGAGATCCAGGATCCGCCCTTGATCAGGTTGTGGCGTGTGTCGAACGTCGGGGTGGAGAAATCGTCATACCAGGGGTGGACCTGAAAGCCATGGAACGGGTAGATCGGGGTTTCGGTCCACTGCCATACGTTGCCGATCACGTCGAAGAACCCGCCGTTGCTGAATCGGTCCACCGGGCAGGAAGAAGCCCACCACTCCAGATTGATGTTGCCCGGTGCCCTGTCCCACTCCGGTTGGTCCGGGACCTGACTGACCGTGTGCAGACGGTGCCACTCCTCTTCGCTCGGCAGGCGGATCGGCGCCCCGGTGATGGCGGATTTCCAGGTACAGAATGCTTTGGCCTCCAGATAGTTGACCTCCACCGGCCAGTTCCAGGGCATGTCTATTTCGCTGGCCATGGTGCGCAGTTTCCAGTCGCCACCGCTGCTGATCCAGAACAGCGGATGTCCGGCCTGCTTGAATTCGCGCCAGTTCCACCCCTCGTCGCTCCACCACTGCCGCTCCCGGTATCCTCCCGCCTCGACGAATGCCAGAAATTCCCGGTTGGAGGTCAGGTACTCGGCCGCCCTGAAGTCCGCCACGTCGGCGGAGTGCTGTCCGTACTCGTTATCCCATCCGTAAAGCGGGTGATCCTTCCCTTTGCCCAGGGTGACCGTCCCCCCTGCCACCGGCAGCAGCCGGTTGACCGGCGGTTCCCCCGCCTCGGTGCAGATGTCCCACAGGGGGAGCTGTTGCACCTGATCAAACGGAAGCTGGCGGATCAGTACCGAGGAGGTTTCAAGATGGATCCGCTGGTGCTCGATCCCCATCATGATCGCCCAGAATGGATCTTCCCACATGACCGGGAGGTTCAGCGGCATACGCCGGATCAGACTGTCCACCAGTTCCCGTACATGGTCACGGTATTCCTGGACCTGCTGCCGGGTCGGCCAGTCGTAGCGGGTTTCGTTCAGGTCGTCCCAGGACATCTCGTCCACCCCTACGACGAACAGTGATTCAAAGCGGGGGTTGATGCGCGTGTCAATGAGTTGCGCCACTGTCAGCTTGTTGATGTAAAAGGTGGCGGTGTGGCCAAAGTAGAAAATCAGCGGGTGACGCAGCCGGTCGGGGCGGAGATAAAAGGTGCTGTCGTGCCGGAGCGTGTCGTAGAGCTTTTCGTCGCTGTCAAAGGTGGCGTGGAAATATGCCAGAATTTCGGCCCGCTTCTGTTCCGGGTCACCCTGGTTGAGGATCGTGGTGTGCGGTGTGCGCTGATGCATGGGGCTCTCCTGGCGAGTAAGGTCGTTTGCCGGGAAGTATAGCGGAAAATCGGGCGACAAACAATCGCGGAGCATTTTTTTTGGTCTTTGCAGGTGACAGCCGCGTCCGGAGAATGTAGTATCGCCAAACGAGTATCGTGATATTTTACCAATCCGGAGGTTTCTTTCCATGAATCATAGCTTACTAACCGCCTTGTCCGAACGGATACTGGTCATTGATGGCGCCATGGGCACTCAGCTCCAGTCCCGCCAGTTGACCGTGGACGATTTCGGCGGTCCTGAATATGAAGGGTGTAACGAATATCTGACATTTACCCGCCCCGATGTGATCGAGGATGTCCACCGCGCCTATCTGGCCGCCGGGGCCGATATCGTCGAATCCAACACGTTCGGTTCAACCGATATCGTACTGGCGGAATACGGTCTGCAGGATCAGGTATTCGAACTGAACCGGCAGGCGGCCATCATCGCCCGGCGGGCCTGCGCCGCATTTTCAACCCCCGAAAAGCCGCGCTGGGCAGCCGGTTCCATGGGGCCGACCACCCGCACCATCTCCGTTACCGGTGGCGTGACCTTCGATCAGCTGGTGCAGGCGTTCCGGGGGCAGACCCTGGGGCTGCTGGCCGGGGGGATTGATCTTCTTCTGCTGGAAACGGCTCAAGATACCCTGAATCTGAAGGCCGCTGCCGAGGGGATCCGGCTCGCCTTTGAGGAGTCCGGCCAACGGGTGCCGCTGATGATCTCCGGCACGATTGAACCGACCGGCACCATGCTGGCGGGGCAGGGGGTTGAAGCGCTCTACACCAGTCTGGCTCATCTGGAAGAAAGTCTCGGGCTGATCAGCATCGGCCTGAACTGCGCCACCGGGCCGGAATTTATGACCGACCATCTCCGGACCCTGTCAGAACTGGCCTGCTGCCATGTTTCGGTCTATCCGAATGCCGGTCTGCCGGACGAGAATGGCTGCTATGCGGAATCGCCCGATTCCCTCGCCGCCAAGCTGTCCCGTTTTGTCGATGAAGGGTGGCTCAATATTGTCGGCGGCTGCTGCGGTACGACCCCTGCCCACATTGCCGCCATTGCCAAAATGGTTGCCGGGAGAGCGCCGCGTCGTCCCGCAACGCTGCGCCGCCGTGTTGTTTCCGGGATCGAGGCGCTGGTGATAGAAGACGATGCCCGTCCGGTGCTGGTTGGCGAACGGACCAACGTGATCGGCTCCCGTAAATTTAAAAATATGATCGTGGCGGAGCGGTTCGAGGAGGGGGCGGAAATTGCCCGTGATCAGGTCAAGGGGGGTGCCCAGGTGATTGACATCTGCGTGGCCAACCCTGATCGGGATGAAGCGTCTGACATGACACGCATCCTGGAGTTTCTGCCGCGCAAGGTGCGGGCACCGATCATGATTGACTCCACCGATACCAAGGTTGTGGAGCTTGCCCTGCAGCGGCTGCAGGGGAAATGTCTCTTCAATTCGATCAACCTGGAAGATGGCGAAGAGCGTTTTGCCCAGGTTTCCGATCTCATCCACCGCTACGGCGGCTCTGTTGTGGTGGGGTGCATCGACGAAGATCCGCAGCATGGCATGGCGGTTACCCGGGAGCGCAAGCTGGCGGTGGCCAAACGTTCCTACGACCTGCTGGTGAACAAGTACGGCCTTCGCCCGGAAGACCTGATTTTTGACCCGCTGGTTTTCCCGGTCGGGAGCGGTGACGCCGCCTATATCGGTTCGGCGGTGGAAACCATTGAAGGGGTGCGGCTAATTACGGAAGAGTTTCCGCTCTGCAGCACTATTCTGGGGATCTCAAACGTTTCCTTCGGTCTGCCCCAGGCGGGACGGGAGGTTCTGAACGCCGTTTTTATCCATCACTGCGTCAAGGCCGGCCTGACCTACGCCATTGTCAATACGGAAAATCTGGAGCGGTACGCATCCATCCATCCCGAAGAACTCCGCCTGGCGGATGATCTTATCTTCTGGCGCGGTGCAGATCCGGTGGCCGCCTTTGCCGCCGCATTCCGCGACAAAAAACCGGTTTCCCACGCTCCGGCTGCGGAACTGCCGCTGGATGAGCGCCTGCCGCTCTACATAATCGATGGCGTAAAAAACGGCCTGACCGCCGATCTGGATGCGGCGCTGGAACGGGGCGACAGGCCGCTGGATATTATCAACGGACCGCTCATGGCCGGTATGGCAGAGGTGGGGCGGCTTTTTAACGATAATCAGCTGATTGTGGCTGAGGTGCTTCAGTCGGCCGAGGCGATGAAGGCCGCCGTGGCCCATCTGCAGCAGTATCTGGAAAAAGGGGAAACCTCCAGCAAAGGGAAAATGCTGCTGGCGACGGTCAAGGGTGACGTCCACGACATCGGCAAGAATCTGGTGGAGATCATTCTTTCCAATAACGGCTTTGAAGTCATCAATCTGGGGATCAAGGTCGGCCCCGAAGCGTTGATCGAAGCGGCCCGGCGTGAACAACCGGACTTTATCGGCCTTTCCGGCCTGCTGGTGAAGAGCGCCCTGCAGATGATCACTACGGCGGCGGATCTGAAGGCGGCCGGCATCAATGTACCGCTGATGGTTGGCGGCGCGGCGCTTTCCCGTAATTTTGCCGACAGCCGTATAGCTCCCGCATACGGCGCCCCGGTGCTGTACGCCAAGGATGCCATGGCCGGTCTGGAACTGGCCAACCGCCTGTTCGACCCGGTTGAACGCCCCCTGCTGCTGGCGGAATTGGCTCAGCGGCAGCAGACTGCGGCTACGGGTAACGCCGCTCCAGCCGCCGCTGTTCCGGCCGGCGGTGCAAGCGATGTCTGCTCGACAGTGCGCTACGATGCCCCGCTGCTGCCGGCCCCCGATTTCGACAACCACATACTGCGTGATATCCCGCTGAAGCAGGTGATCCCCTACCTGAACCGCCAGATGCTCTACACCAAGCACATGGGTTTGATCGGTTCAGTGGAAAAGCTGCTGGCGGCGGGGGATGAAAAGGCGCTCAAGCTGCACGGAGCGGTGGAGGGGATGCTGGCACGGGCCGAGCGTGAGGGGCTGATCCGGCCACAGGCGCTGTACCGTTTTTATCCGGCCAACAGCCAGGGGAATGATCTGATCCTGTTTGATCCGGCCAATCCGGAGCGGGAAATCGAGCGGATCGCCTTCCCTCGTCAGGCTGCCGGCGAACGTCTCTGCGTTGCTGATTTTGTCCGCCCGCTTTCCGGCGGGGTACGGGATAATCTGGCGCTGTTTGTCGTGACCTGCGGGCGGGGGGTTCGGACAACGTCAGAAGAGATGAAGGGGGGGGGAGAGTATCTTGATTCACATCTGCTCCAGGCGCTGGCGCTGGAACTGGCGGAAGCCACCGCCGAGTTCCTGCACAAGCGGGTCCGCACCTCATGGGGCATTGTGGACGATCCGGCCCTCAGTATGAAGCAGCTGTTCGGCGCCGAATACCACGGAATCCGTGTTTCCTTCGGCTACCCGGCCTGTCCTGAATTATCCGATCAGCAAAAGCTGTTCCGGCTCTTGGGGCCGGAGTCCATCGGCGTGCAGCTGACCGACGGCGATATGATGGACCCTGAAGCCAGCGTATCCGCTCTGGTGTTCCACCACCCCCAGGGGCGCTATTTTGATGTATCCCGCTGAACCATAAACCGGCAGGTGACGGTCTGGCCCCTTTCCGGGGTCAGACCTTGGCCAGAATCTTCAGCAGGTGCGGCACCATCTGTTTTTTGCGGGACATGACGTTTTTCAGCTCATACAGGTGCGGTTCCAGTTGCGGATACTCCATGACATGGGCGATGCGGGTATGCCCCTCCACCAGAAAGAGCGTCGTTTCAGTTGTTATATCAGTCACCATCAGACCGGCGATGAACAGATTGTCCCGCCGTTTGACCTCCGCAAGCGCATTCAGCAGTTCCTCTCTCATACCGTAGAACTCATCAAAACCGATTACTTCCACCTGGCCAAGCCCGATGCTGTATTTTTCATGGGTAAAGAGCTTGAAGTCCGCTCCCACCACCCGGTCGGCGGAACCGTAATTTTTCAGTGAACTGCTGGCGGCAAAAATGTCCCGGCCGAAATCGGCGGCAACCATGCCGGAACGCTCCTCCAGCCAGGCTGCCGTCTGCTGGTCTGCAGCGGTTGTGGTGGGTGATTTAAGAATGACCGTGTCGGAAAGGATGCCGGCCAGCAGCAGCGCAGCTATCTTTTGTTCCGGTTCAATGCCGCATTCACGGTAGCGCCGGGCCACCAGGGTACAGGTGCTGCCGACCGGAGAGGTGATAAAGGAAATCGGCGAGTTTGAGTGGCTGTTGCCGAGTTTGTGGTGGTCGATGACTTCGGCGATTTCCACCGAATCGGCACCCGGCACAGCCTGGCCGAGTTCGTTATGATCCATCAGAATGAGCCGATAGGGGAGCGGTGCCAGCAGGGATGACTTGGTGGCGACTCCGGCAAGGGTGCCGTCCCCCTCCAGCGCCAGCACAGCGGATACATTTGGTCCCAGAAGCTTCTGGCGCAGGGCGGTGAGGGATTTGTCAACGCCGATCTCTGCAAATTCCTGTTCGGCCAGGAAGGAAACCGGCGTGGAGAGCCGTGCCAGCCAGGCGGCGGTGGCGGTGTCATGGGGGGTCAGCAGCACCGTAACACCCTGCTGCGCAGCCTGGTGGAGCAGCCCTTCCTCCAGCGGGTGACCGCCGGTGATCACCAGTACCCGGACGCCGCGCTCTATGGCGGCCAGCTGGATGGTGCGACGATTACCGGTCATGATCAGAAGCTGGCGGGGGTCGTGGCCGTCAATCCTGCTGCTGAAGGATTCCTCCAGCATCGCCCCGATGAACAGGTTCAGGGTCATGGCGGTATCGCAGAGGGTTCCGACCGCACAGACGGCGGCGAGGGTCCGGGCTAATCCCTGCAGGCTGGTTGTGACCTGACGGAGTTTATCCGGGCTCGGCAGGAGGTAGCTTTCCGACAGCCGCAGCAGCGAGAGCATACCGCACGGCCTGTTATCGGCATCAACCACCGGCAGGACCCGGACGCCGCTGCCGTTGAACAGTTCCAGTGCTTCGTAGGCTGATGCCTGCCGGTCAACCGTGACCGGTTGCCGCTTGAGAGTGTCCCGTACTTTGGGGTGCACATCCGCCAGAAAAAGCGGATCCGGGATGTTGAGACGGTCGAGGATGTAGCGGGTCTGGGGATTGGGGGCGCCGGCCATGGCCGCGATAACGGTTTTGTCGCCGAGCTGCTGTTTCAGAGCGGCATAGCCGATCGCCGAGGCGATGGAGTCGGTGTCCGGGTTGCGGTGGCCGATGACATAGGTGGTTTTGATCATGGCGGTCTCTCTTCCGTCAGTTTTTCCAGTCTCTGCTGCGGGCGGCTGCCTGCTGGCTTTCGACCTCCTGGAGTAGTTCCATGTAGGTGGTGTATCGTTCCGCAGGGATGCGCCCCTGCTGGACAAGCTCGAGAACTGCGCAGCCCGGTTCCGAACTGTGCCGGCAGTTCCGGAAGCGGCAGGCGGCATCCCGGTGATCTTCAAAGCCGGGGTAGTACTCGGCCAGTTCCTCCACCGAGATGTCAACCATGCCGAAATCACGGAATCCGGGGGTGTCAACCAGCTCTCCCCCGCCCGCAAGAGCATGCAGTGTTGAGACGGTGGTGGTGTGCCGCCCCATGCTCTTATACTCGCTGACGCTGCCGACCTTGAGGTCTATTTCAGGGCAGAGTACGTTCAGCAGGGAACTCTTGCCGACGCCGGTGGTACCGACAAAGGCGCCCCGGTGCCCCTCGCTCAGAAACTGCTCCAGCGGGCCGAAGCCACTGCGCAGGACAGCGCTGATCGGAAATATGGGCAGAGAACCGCCATACACATTTTTCAGTGCTGACAGCAGTTCCGCCGTGCCGTCAAGGTCACATTTATTGACCACCAGAAACGGCTCCAGGTCAGCTGACCGCGCTGCCACAATAGCCCGGTCGATAAAGCCGCCGGGTGACAGCGGGGCGACCACTATGCCAAGGACATCCAGGTTTGCGGCCACCAGGTGAATCCCCCCCCGGGCATCGCGCCGCAGAAGTTCGGTCCTGCGCGGCAGACGTTTCAGTACCTCGCCGGTGACAACAACGCTGTCGCCGACCACATGGCCGGAATTGCGCTTGACCCGCACCATTCTGCGCGTGCCGCTGTCAAACAGAACTTCAACTGAAATCCCGTGGTGGGCGACGATAAGACCGTTGGGGGTAAAACTGCTCATGGGTGGTGTACCCTGTTCTCACATGGAGTGTGCTTACTGGTGGCGGCGTCATTCTTGACAGTGCGGGGCAAATATAGCATACAAACTCACAATAACCTAGCTCCGGAAACCGGCACAGTTTCCCCCTCCCGGAGGAAATATCTGGCACAGCCGGGGTAATCGGACCATACTGTTGCCACCAATGAATACTGAAGTACTACAGGATGTGTGCATGAGCCCCAATAGCCACCCCTTTCAACAACTTACCCCTGATCTGGTCATGGATGCCGTGGAAAGCCAGGGGTTTTCCTGCGACAGCCGTATTTTTGCACTTAACAGCTACGAAAACCGTGTGTATCAGGTCGGTATTGATGATGCGCCCCCGCTGATCGCGAAATTTTATCGGCCGAACCGCTGGAGCGAACAGCAGATTCAGGAGGAACACAACTTCTGCTTTGAGCTTGTTGATCATGAACTTCCCGTGGTAGCTCCCCTGAAAAGCTCTGGGGGAGCGAGTCTGCTGCAATACGGGGGGTTTCATTTTGCCCTTTATCCCCGGCAGGGGGGGCATGCCCCGGAGTTTGACAATCTGGATAATCTGAAAATACTCGGGAGGCTGCTGGGGAGGATCCACGGCACCGGCGCGGTCAAGCCGTTCGCCCATCGTCCGACCCTGGACAGGGAAAGCTTTGGCACCGCAAGCGTGCGTCTGATTGAAGAACAGTTCATTCCGGCTGAGTACCGGGCCAGTTACACTGCTGTGACCGGCCAGTTGCTGGAGGCGATCGACGCGATTCTGGCGGAAGTCGGACCGGTCCGCTATATCCGGACCCACGGCGACTGCCATGCCGGCAATATCCTTTGGCGTGATAATGCGCCGCATTTTGTCGATTTTGATGATGCCCGTATGGCACCGGCGGTACAGGATCTCTGGATGATGTTTTCCGGGGAGCGCCCCCGCCAGCTGGCGCAGCTGGATTCACTGCTGGAGGGGTACCGGGAGTTCTGTGATTTCGAACCTCGGGAATTGCGCCTGATTGAGCCGCTGCGGACGCTGCGTATGCTCCACTACAGCGCCTGGCTGGCCCGGCGTTGGGGGGACCCGCTGTTTCCGCACACGTTTTTCTGGTTTAACACCACCCGCTACTGGGGTGAGCATATTCTGGAGTTGCGGGAGCAGCTTGCCGCCCTGTGTGAGCCGGCTCTTGAGCTGCAGTGAGAAAAACGCTGGCGAGGTCGCGTATGTGACTTCCAATTAAACATAAAACAGCCCTCCGGGAAACCGAAGGGCTGTTTTATGTTGCATTGCATTTTCTCTCTCGGTTATGGGGCAACCACGTACCAGACGTTACCCATTCCCTGACCGTTTACATCGTCACCGCTTTTATCCTTGAAGAAGTAATAAAGCGGTTGACCTTTGTAAGTGGTCTGTCTGATTCCGTCATCGCGTGTTATGGTGCCGACATCAGCAGTATCGATGCCGGCTTTCGGATCAACTGCGTCAGCAAGGAATGCCGGCCACTTTTCCAGACAGCCATTGGCAGCACCACAGGCACTTTTGCCCGGAGCATCTTTCTTGAACAGGTAGAGGGCCATTTCTTTGTCATCTGCCAGATAGGTGCCGACGCCATCCTTGGTTTTGGTCGTCAGTGTTGCCGCAACAGAAACGGACGCAAGCATCAGTGTGCTTGCCGTCAGTATAAAAACCGTGTTCATAATTTTATTGAGTGCTTTCATTGCCGTTCCTCCTTATGCAATGTTCTATGGTTGTATTTTATTCCCATGAAGGAATGTCTGTCAATTTAAAAAGACTGTATTGGTCTTGTTCCCTGATGCCCAGATTGACGTATTGACTAAACGCGATATTAGTGTCAAAAAAGGACATAAAATGAGTCTGCAGGAAAAATTCAACAAACCAGACAATCAAGGAGAAAACCATGGCTAGAGCAGCAGCCCGCCACATTCTGGTGGCAACCAAGGAAGCATGTGAAGCGCTGAAAGTGAAGATTGAAGCAGGAGCTGATTTTGCGGCGTGCGCCCGTGAAAATTCCAAGTGTCCCTCCGGCAGAGACGGCGGCAGCTTGGGGGAGTTCAGCCCGGGCCAGATGGTTAAAGAGTTTGATACGGTAGTGTTTACCGGCGAAGTCGGGAAAGTCCTCGGACCGGTGCAGACGCAGTTCGGCTATCACCTGATTGAAGTTACCAAGCGTACGGAATAATACGGAGAACGACGCACCATGAAGTTACTTGACGGGAAAATCTGCGCGGCAAGCCTGGTAGCTGACATTTCGAAAAAAGTGGCCGGCTATGTGGGTTCCGGGCTGCGCAAGCCGCACATGACGGTGATTCTGGTTGGGGAGCATGCCCCGAGTGAATCCTATGTGAAATCCAAGATCAAGTCGTGCGAAAGTGCCGGTTTTGAAAGCAGCCTGCTCCGTTTTCCGGAAAGTATTACCGAGCCTGATCTGTTGGCAAAGATTGCCGGAATCAATGGGGACCCTTCCACCGACGGTCTGATTGTCCAATTGCCGCTGCCGAAGCATATTGATCCGCAGAACATCATCAATGCTATTGATCCGGAGAAGGACATTGACGGTTTTCACCCCACCAATTTTGGGCGCATGACTCTGGGGCAGAAAGCGTTCAGGCCGGCGACCGCCTACGGGATCTGCAAGCTTCTGCAGTTTTACGAAATCCCGGTCAAAGGGAAGCACTGTGTCGTTATCGGCCGGTCGAACATCGTCGGCAAGCCGATTTCGATCATGCTGTCCAACGATTTTGAGATCGGCAATGCCACGGTCACTCTGGCGCACATTGAAACGCCCCGTCAACTTCTGCTGGATGAGACACGGCGGGCGGACATCATTGTTGTGGCGGTCGGAATCCCCGGGTTTATCACCGAGGATATGGTCAAAGAGGGGGTCGTCATGATCGATGTCGGCATCAACCGGCTTGAGAACGGCAGGATTGTCGGCGATGTGGACTTTGAGCGGGTGGCTCCCAAATGTTCCTGGATTACCCCGGTACCGGGTGGCGTCGGCAGGATGACGGTGGCGGCGCTGATCGTCAACACGCTGATGGCGTATCAGAACAACTTCGATCTGGCCTAGCCGGAGAACACGATCTTTAGCAACAAAAAAAACGGCCGTTTGGCCGTTTTTTTTGTTGCTGAATTCGTAATGTTTGGGTGTCGCAGCGCTACTGAATGCTTACCAGTTCAATCTCAAACGTGACGTCTTCGCCGGCCAGAGGGTGGTTGGCGTCAAAGGTGATCTGATCTGCCGTCGTTTCGAGAACAACAACTTCAAGCTCTTCGTCGTCTTCGTTGGACAGGCTCAGTTCATCGCCGACTTCCGGAATAAGATCTTCCGGGAGATCGCTGCGCGGAACGGTGAATACCTTTTCCTTGTCATACTCGCCAAAAGCGTCTACCGCCGCAATTTTGACGGTTTTCTTTTCCCCGGGAGTCATGCCGACAATTGCTGCGTCGATCTGGGGGAAGAGGATTTCTTCTCCCAGGGTAAAGGTCATGGGGCCGCCTTCGTGGCCGCCGCATCCGCATCCCTCGTCATCGCAGGATCCATCGTCGCAGCCGTCATCGCAGCATGATTCATCATCGCATTCCGTGTCTTCGAGGGTAGAGTCGAATACCGTCCCATCATCCAATGTTCCGGTAAAGTTGATTGTTACGCTGTTGCCTTTTTCTGCCTGTGCCATGTGAGTGCCTTTCATTTGTGTGAATAGTGATGGTATGTGACGGGCCAAAATACGGGAGAGTTTGTCATTCGTCCAGTAAAAAAAATCTCCAGAAGAGTCTGATGCCAAAGAAAAAGGGGGCAGGCCGTCAGGCCTGCCCCCGGAACAGCAGGGTTTCAGTCAACTGACTTGCGTAAAAACGTCGGGATATCGTACTGGTCCTCGTCCTCTTCAAGAAAAGAAGCCGTCGGACGAATTCTCGTGACATTTTCGGCTCTTTCACGGTCACGCTGGAAGGTCGGCCGGTCAAGCGAAACGGGGGCTGCGATATGCTTATCCGCAAGTGCAAGGCTGCTTTTACGGTGGTCTCGCCCTTTTTCCGTATCAAAACGGTCGCCGAAGCCGGTGGCAATTACGGTAACCTTGATGTTGTCACCCATGGTGTCATCACGGACAACACCGATCTTGATGTTGGCATCTTCGTGAACTTTCTCGTGGACGATGCGGTTGACGGTGTTGTAATCGTCCATGGTCATGGCTTCAGAGCCGGAGATGTTTACCAGTACCCCTTTGGCGCCGGAGATGTCATTGTCTTCCAGCAGCGGGCTTGATATGGCGTTATTGACTGCGTCGGCAGCGCGGTTATCGCCGCTTCCCATGCCGATACCCATCATAGCCATTCCGCGAACGCTCATGACGGTTTTGACATCTGCAAAGTCAAGATTCATCAGACCGGTGGAGGTGATCAGTTCGGAAATCCCCTGTACGGCCTGGCGAAGAACGTCATCAGATGGTTTGAAGGCATCAAAAAGGGACATGTTCCTGCTGGCGAGGCTGATGAGGCGATCGTTGGGGATGATGATCAGTGAATCGACATGCTTTTTCAGCTCGGCAATGCCCTGGTCTGCAAGCAGCGTACGTGCTTTCCCTTCATAGGTGAATGGTTTGGTGACTACTCCGACAGTCAGGACGCCGGTTTCGCGGGCGGCTTCGGCGATAACAGGTGCTGCACCGGTGCCGGTACCGCCCCCCATGCCGGCGGCGATGAACACCAGATCAGCCCCCTTGATGGCTTCAGCGAGCTGCTCCTTGTTTTCCATGGCTGCAGCAGTGCCAACCTCCGGTTTTGAACCGGCGCCGAGTCCTTTGGTCAACTCCCTGCCGAGCTGCAGCTTGACCGGTGCCTTCGAGGTCCGCAGAGCCTGAGCGTCCGTATTGGCAACGATGAAGTCAACTTTATGAATAGAGCTTGCTATCATGGTGTTGACTGCATTCCCGCCTCCGCCACCAACCCCGATGACTTTGATAACGGCGCTCTGTTCTACGGTCTCGTCAAATTCGATCATCTGCACCCTCCTGTATATATAATGGTTTAAATGTAAATTTTATTGGCGGAAATGTACTCCAATTCGACCAAGAATCAAAGGAAAAATAATATATTTTTTGGGGAAAAAGAGGTGCCTTTAAAAAACAGAGTGTTAGCGGCAGCGCGTTGCCGCCGGTCCGGCAGCAGGCTGGGGTGCCGGCAAAAAAAAGGCCGCTTACTCCAGTTGAGGTACGCGGCCTTGAACGGCTCAGTGTTCATGTGTCTAGACTAGAAAAATTCTTTAAACCATCCCTTCATCCGGCCGAATACGGAGTTGAATAGACGGTCATCGGATTTTCCTGTTTTGAACTCCGGAGTGCCGGAATTCCGGCTGCCGTACACAACCAGGCCGACGCCTGTTGCGTATACCGGCGATTTTACAACATCGGTGAGCCCGCCGATTTTCTGCGGTAGCCCCCGGCGTACCGGCAGGTTGAAAATCTGCTCGGCCAGTTCCGGAATCCCCTCCAGAATGCTGGAGCCGCCGGTGATGACGACGCCGGACGCGATGGAATCCTCCAGGCCGGATTTAATGATTTCACGGTTAACGAGGGAGAAAATCTCCTCCATGCGGGGTCCCAGAATTTCGCACAAAACGTTGCGCGACAGTTCGCGGGGCTTACGCCCGCCGACACTCGGCACCTCGATCTTATCTTCTTTGCCGACCAGTTCAGACAGGCAGCAGCCGTACTTCTGCTTGATTTTTTCCGCTTCGGCAAACGGGGTACGCAACCCTACAGCAATATCGTTGGTAAGCTGGTTTCCCCCCAGCGAGATGACTGAGGTGTACTTGATCGCCCCTTCGGCAAAAATGGCGATGTCGGTTGTTCCCCCGCCGATATCGACCATACAGACACCAAGCTCCTTTTCATCCTCAGACAGAACCGCGTGGGACGATGCCAGCTGCTCCAGCACGATGTCGGCCACATCAAGCCCCGCCCGGTTGCAGGATTTGACAATATTCTGTGCACTGGCCACGGCGCCGGTGACAATGTGCACCTTTGCTTCAAGCCGAACGCCGCTCATGCCGAGCGGTTCGCGAATGCCGTCCTGCTCGTCGATAATGAATTCCTGCGGCAGGATATGCAGCACTTCGCGGTCCATCGGGATATTGATCGCTTTGGCGGCGTCGATTACCCGGCGCACGTCCTCCTGTGAAACTTCGCGATTTTTGATGGCGATCACCCCGTTGGAGTTCAGCCCCTTGATGTGCCCCCCGGCGATTCCGGCATAGACCGACTTGATCTCGCACCCCGCCATCAGCTCCGCTTCTTCGATAGCTTTGCGAATGGCTCCAACCGTGCTTTCAATATTGATCACGACCCCTTTGCGCAGACCGCTGGACGGGCTCGTACCAATGCCGACAATATCTATGCCTTCCTCTGTCACGTTGCCGACGATGGCGCAAATCTTGGTTGTGCCGATATCAAGGCCGACGATCAGGTTATCCCGTTTTGTTGCTGACATACCGCTTCCTCCCGCTGAAAAGAATTAAATGTGACTGCTAGGTTTTTTTGACTATTATTTTGTCTATGTAATCAAGGTCGATATAATGAATTGTTGTCGACTGCGCCATCAGATCCCGGTAAATACGGGCAAAACGCTCGATTTTTGCGGGAAAATCGCCTGAGCCGATTTTTACCGGAAGGGCACCGTTTGACGTGAACAGTGTGAAGCCATAGCCTTTGTCATAATGGATCTCTGAAACATCCGCAAGGATAAAGGCCCCCTTTTCGCGCAATGTTTTCAGGAGAAGGCAGGTGGTTTCAAGCGCTTCTTTGGTCCCCTTCGGGTCGCTCCCCAGTGTTTCTTCGCTGAAGCCGGTAACCACCGGGAAATCAAGTTTGTCCCCCTGATTAAGTACCTTGAAAACTTTGCCCTTACTGTCAAGATAGTAGATGAACCCCATGTTGACAATCGCCACCGGCTCACGTTCCGTGACGGTGATGGCAATGGCATCCGGCAGGTAGCGGTTGATCTTGACCGTTTCCACCCAGGGGTTCATCAGGATATGCTCTCCCATGCGCTTCAGGTTCATACGGAACAGATCCTTGCCCGGTTCTACACTGGCAAGACCAAGGATTTCTTCACGGGTCAGGTGCTTGGCGCTGGAAACAGTGATGTTTTTTAGAGAGAATACGGTCACCGATGAAAGGGCCCGGTAACCGCCGTAGAAAAGTCCGGCTACCAGTGAAAGTGCTACCACTCCCGTGGCAATCGTTTTCAGCGGACGCAGAATTTTTTTATAATCACGCGGAACCCGCTGGATTTTTATCTTGTTCTGCGCCACTTTTCCGCGCTTATACGATGAATTTGCGAAGTCTCTCACCGGTCAGTTCACCTTTGTCGAAAGTGCAGCAGATTCAATAATACGAACAACAAGCTCTTCAAACGACACTCCGGCACCTTTCGCCGCAATTTCAGGCAGCAGCGACAGGGCGGTCATCCCCGGCAGCGTGTTGACTTCCAGGACAAAACAGTCGCCGTCAGCAGTAACCAGCAGATCAACCCGGCTGTATCCTCTGCAGCCCAGGGCGCGGTGGGCCGCGAGCCCGACCTGCTGGGCTTTTTCGTACAGTGCCGGTGCCAGACGGGCGGGGAAAATATGCTCCGCCATACCGTCCGTATATTTTGCTTCGAAGTCGTAGAACTCGTTCCGTGGAATAATTTCGATGGCACCAATCGGCGCATCGTCAAGGATGCCGACCTGTACCTCCTGTCCCTTGACATACTGTTCCACAAGAATTTCGTCATCATGGCGGAACGCCAGTTCAAGAGCCGCAGCCAGCTGCCGCTCTTCCCTGACGATGGAGATACCGACCGATGAACCTTCCTGGACCGGCTTGACCACCAGCGGCAGTGCGAAGGGGAGTTCAACCGGCACAACGGCTTCGCCGCGACGGTAGCAGCGGAACGGGGCGGTGAGGATGCCGGAGGCGGCAAATGCCTGTTTGCTGTAACGTTTGTGCATAGCCAGGGCGCTGGCCAGAACTCCGGAACCGGTATAAGGGATCTGCATCAGTTCCAGCAGTCCCTGCACGCAGCCGTCCTCACCGTAGCGGCCATGCAGGGCGATGAAGGCCGCTTCGATCCCTTCACGTTCCAGAACAGCGGCCAGATCCCGCCCGACATCGATGGCAATCGCGTTATACCCCTGGGCAACCAGTGCCCGGTGGACAGCGGCACCGCTCTTCAGGGAAACTTCCCGCTCGGCTGAAAGCCCACCAAGCAGTACGCCGATTTTCTTCGATTTCATCATGTTTCAGGTCCTTCTGCTATGCCAGATCAAAGATTCCATTAAATTATACCGACTATACGCACTTCTTCCTCAAGTGTCACGCCGCTTATTGAAAAAACAGCAGTTTTTACCTTTTCGGCCAGTGCCAGAAAATCCTGAGCGGAAGCACCCCCGGTGTTGACCAAAAAATTGCTGTGTACCGGTGAAACCTGGGCGCCGCCAACCTTGGCACCGCGCATTCCGGCGGCGTCGATGAGCCGCCATGACGTCTGGCCGGCGGGGTTTTTGAAAAACGATCCGGCGCTGGGGAAACCGACATTATGTTTGGAGCGGCGCAGTTCCAGATCGTTACGAATCTCTTCTTCGGTCAGGAGCTGATCACGCTCCACCAGTCTGAATTCTGCCGCCAGCACAATATCGCCCTCTTCCAGATTCAGACGGCGGTAGCCGTAATCAAGTTCATCCATGCGGAAGTCCGCGACAGCCCCGCTCCGCAATAGCGTAAGGCGCTCGGTTTTTTCCAGGAGTCCCTCGCCGTAGGCCCCGGCATTCATCTTTATCGCACCGCCGATTGTTCCCGGAATGCCGGAGATAAAGCCGATACCCCCCAGTCCCCTGTTCTGGGCGAAACGGACAACCGCCAGATTTTCGGCCCCGGCTTCCGCAGTTACCACTGTTTCGCCCTTGGCGGTGATCCGGTTGAACCGTTCCAGCGAAATTACCGCGCCGCGAATCCCCTTGTCCCGCACCAGCAGATTGTACCCCTTGCCGATGGTCAACCACGGGATGCCCTGTTCGGCCAGCCATAACAGCAGGACCTGGAGATCCTCCCTGTCTTCCGGAATGGCATACAGATCCGCCGGACCGCCGACCTTGAGCGAGGTGTGGAGGGACATGGGTTCATGGCGCAGCAATCTGCCGCGTATGTTCTTCCCGGCAGAATTCAGTTCATTTCTCCTATCAGCTTGACCAGCGCTTCTCCCTGCTGCCAGATGTTACCGGCGCCGAGAGTGATGACAATATCCCCTTCACGAACGATCCCTGCCAGATGCTCGGGAATCAACTCCCGATCCTTGATGCAGGTAACATCTTTCTGTCCGTGTCGGCTGATTTCGTGGGCGAGCCGTTCTGCCGTAGCCCCTGGGATCGGTTGTTCACCGGCGGCGTACACGTCGGTCAGCACCAGGACATCGGCGTCATAGAATGCGGTGACAAAGTCATCGAACAGCTCATGGGTGCGGGTATAGCGGTGCGGCTGGAATGCGGCCACAATCCGGCGTTCCGGCCATCCCTGGCGGGCGGCGGACAGCGTCGCTTTGATTTCGGCCGGGTGATGGCCGTAGTCGTCAACCACCATAATCCCCTTGGGCTGCCCCTTCACGGTAAAGCGCCGTCCGACGCCGCTGAACGTGGCAAACCCCTCCTGAATGGCGGTAAACGGCACATCCAGTTCCAGTGCCACGGCGATGCAGGCCATGGCGTTCAGCACATTATGCGGTCCCGGCATCGGGAAGGAAATCTCCCCCAACCGGTACCCTTTGAAGTGGGCGATAAATGAAGTGATGAAACCGTCATGGCGGATGTGGGTGGCCCGGATATCCGCCTGGGCTGACAGTCCGTAGGTCGTGTACCGCTTTTTCACCCTGGGGAGGATTTCGCGGATGTTATTGTCATCGAGACAAAGGACCGCCAGACCGTAAAAGGGTACTTTGTTGATGAATTCCACAAAAGTATCCTTGATCTCCCCGATACCGGAATAATGATCCAGGTGGTCGGCGTCGATATTGGTGACCACGGCGATGGTCGGCGACAGGAGCAGGAAGGAACCGTCCGATTCGTCCGCCTCGGCCAGCAGAAATTTCCCCTGACCGATCTGGGCGTTGGTGCCGATGGCATTCAGCTTGCCGCCGATCACCACCGTCGGGTCAATTCCGGCGTGCCCCAGAATGGCGGCCGCCATGGAGGTGGTGGTGGTTTTGCCGTGGGTTCCGGCGATGGCGATGCCGTATTTCATCCGCATCAGTTCGGCCAGCATTTCCGCCCGGGGGATGACCGGCACGTGCAGCCGTTTCGCCTCAACTACTTCTGGGTTATCGTCATGTACGGCGGACGAAATTACCACCACATCCACATCGTTCAGATGCTCTGCACTGTGGCCGACGCCGATTTCGGCGCCCAGTCCGATCAGGCGTTCGGTGATGTCAGACCCGCGCAGGTCGGAGCCGGATACCTTGTACCCCAGGTTGAGCAGGACCTCGGCGATACCGCTCATGCCGATGCCGCCGATGCCGACGAAGTGTATTTTATCGATTTTTCCGTACATAGGGGACACCTTCTCCGTTAGGTTATGGTTATCATCCGGTCAACAATAATGCCAGCAGCATCCAGGCGTGCCAGGGCGAAAGCTTTTTCACCGGTGCTGTGCACCAGTTCAGGATTTCGAGCGAGATTAAGCACCGCATCCGCCAGGGTTTCCCCGGACAGTTCCCGCTCCAGCATCATGAAACAGGCATCCTTTTTGAGCAGCGCCTCGGCGTTGCGCCGCTGGTGATCGTCCACCGCATGGGGGAAGGGGATGAACAGGCACGCTTTGGCGCAGGCGGTCACTTCGGCGATTGTTGTGGCGCCGGCCCGGCATACAATCAGATCTGCCCGGGCGTATTCCGCAGCCATGTCGCTGATAAACCGGATAACCTCTGCTGCCACGCCAGCCGCGTGATATTCTGCCGTAACGACGGCCCAGTCGTTTTCACCGGTCTGGTGTGTGATCGCCAGCGCGACTCCACTACGTTTCAAAATCGGGAGCGCCTTTATCATGGCGCTGTTGATGGCGTGGGCCCCCTGACTGCCGCCGAACACCAGAATGTGAAAATCCCCCCCGGCCCCCCTTTCGTAAAGGGGGGGGGTAGGCTGGTTGTGTTGATGTTGCTGCTCTACCATATCTAGAATTTGCCGCCGGAGCGGGTTCCCGGTTATCTGTGTCGTGGCCGCCGGAAAATACCGGGCCGACTCTTCCAACGTAATAAAAACCGTGCTGGCAAATCGCGCCAGCAGGCGGTTTGTCAGGCCGGGGATCGCATTCTGCTCATGGATGAAGCTCGGGATCCCCATGCCACGCGCCGCCAGGACCATCGGCAGTGACGCGTAGCCTCCCACACCGAGAACCATGTCCGGGCGGAATTTTTTCAGAATTTTACGTGATTGGGCATAGCCATACACCATCATGGCCGCACCTTTCAACTGGCTGAATGTACCTTTGCCGCGAATTCCGGCAGCAGAAATCAGCTCCAGACGGTACCCGGCGGCCGGCACGGCCCGCGCCTCTATGCCGCGTTCGGTGCCGACAAACAGCACCTCGTTGGCTGGGTCACGTGACAGGAATTCTTCGGCGACGGCGATGCCGGGGAACAGATGGCCGCCGGTGCCGCCACCGGCAATGATCAGTTTCATATTTATTCCTTGAGGTTGATGGAAGAAATCTTCAGCCCCGATGAAATGTTAAGCAGTATTCCGACGGCGAACAGGCTGATCAGCAGGGAGCTGCCGCCGTAGCTGATAAAGGGGAGCGCCAGTCCTTTGGTCGGGAGCAGCCCGGTGACAACCCCCATATTGACCGATGCCTCAATACCGAACAGCACGGCAATTCCGAGGGCAAGAAAGCGGCCGAAGATGTCCGGAGCGGCAACGGCGATGCGCATGGCCCGCTGCACCAGCAGAAAGAACATGCCGATAATAACGAGCACCCCGATAAAGCCCAACTCCTCGCCGACAACGGCAAGGATAAAGTCGGTATGCGCTTCCGGCAGGTAAAAAAGTTTCTGTTTTCCTTCGCCCAGTCCCTGACCGAAAACTCCGCCGGTGCCCAGTGCCAGCCATGACTGGATGATCTGAAAACCGCTGTTCTGCGGGTCTTCCCACGGGTTGAGAAACGCCATGATGCGCCGCTTCCGGTAGGCGACGTTCATAATCAGAAAATAGATGAACGGCACCGACATCAGGACGATGGAGATAATATACACCAATCGTGTTCCGGCGGCAAAAAGCATGATGACCGCCACCGCAGCCAGGGTCAGGGCAGAGCCCATGTCAGGCTGTTTGAGCAGGAGTCCCAGCATCACCAGGAGAATCAGCATGTACGACACGAAGCCGGGGCCGAGCTGCTTTATTTTATCCTGTTTTCTGTCCAGCGAATACGCCATGTACATGATCAGGGCGATCTTGGCGATTTCCGACGGCTGGAGATTGAAGCCGGGGAGGCGTATCCAGCGGGATGCACCGCCGGCACTGCCGCCTATGCCTGGAATCAGCACCAGCACCAGCAGTGCGATGCACGCTAGCAGGATCGGAGCGGCCAGCTTGCGCCAGAACTGATAATTTATCCGCATGGTGATCAGCATCAGCCCAAAGCCGAGCAGGGCAAACAACCCCTGGCGTTTGAGAAAGAAAAAACCGTCGTGAAAACGTTTGGCAGCCATAACGGAAGACGCCGAATAGACCATGACAACCCCGAAACAGGTCAGGGCGATGGCCATCAGCATGATCACCAGATCATATTCTTCCAGTTTTTTGAACATTTATAGCGCCTTTACCGCTGCAATAAACCGCTGCGCCCGCTCTTCGTAATCTCGAAACATATCAAAACTTGAACAGGCGGGTGACATGAGCACCGTTCCGCCCGGATCAGTAATCTGTGACGCCAGCAGAACCGCTTCCTCCAGCGATGCCGCCCGGCGGGTGTCGGTGAGCTGCCCCAATTCCTGTGCCATCCGCTCCGCAGCTTCACCGATCAGGATCAGATGCCTGACCCGCTCCTGTACCAGCGGCACCAGCGGGGCGTACGCCCCCCCCTTGTCCTTGCCGCCGGCGATGAGGGTAATGTCGGTAAAGCTTTCCAGCGCCTTCTCCACGCTTCCCACGTTAGTCGCTTTGCTGTCTTCGTACCAGCTGACGCCGTTCACCGTACGCACAAACTCCATGCGGTGGTGCAGCGACTCGAAGCAGAGAATCGTTTCAAAGGTTTCGTCCGGCCTGCAGCCGAGCAGCAGGGCACACGCCGTTGCCGCCATGATGTTTTCCAGGTTGTGTACCCCCTGCAACCGGATGGCGGCGGTGGGGAAACACTCCTCATGGCCGTTATGGCGGTAGGTGATAACCCCGTCCCGGTAAAAAATCCCTTCATCCAGTTCCTGCTTCCGGCTGAAGGGGAACAGAGCGGCTGTGAGCCCCTGTGCATAGTGCCAGACCAGGGCATCATCCCGGTTGACCACGGCGAAATCATCGCAGGTCTGGTTTTCAAAAATACGGAGCTTGGCATTAATATACGCCTGATAATCGGGGTAGCGGTCGAGATGGTCCTCGCTCAGATTCAGCAACGCAGCCACGGTCGGCCGGAAGGAGCTGATCCATTCCAGCTGGAACGAGCTGATCTCCGCCACCGCCTGATCCCATATCTGGTGTGACTCCGCCATTTCGATCAGCGGGGTGCCGATATTGCCGCCGACAAAGGTGTGGTAGCCGTTATGTTTGAAAATATCGCCCAGAATTGTGGTGGTCGTGGTCTTGCCGTTGGTGCCGGTGA
>CAINRC010000063.1 GCA_903852495.1 uncultured Geobacteraceae bacterium
GGTGAGATCGGCAGCGGAAAAGCGGCCAGACTTTTCCAATTCAAAATCAATAATTCAAAATCCAAAATTGCTTTCCAATTGCCTTCAATGCGTTACCCCTTCTTTCCTCAACACCTTAACAAAAGTCATCACAATAATTTTCAGATCCAACCAAAAAGAGCGGTGTTCAAGATACCACACATCAAAGTCAACCTTAACCGGGATCGGGAGCTCATCGCGGCCATTAATCTGTGCCCAACCTGTCAGGCCGGGGGTCAGTTTATGCACCCCCTTCTCTGTTCGCAACGCGACCAAATCATCCTGATTGAACAGGGCCGGGCGTGGCCCAACAATACTCATGTCACCGGTAAGAATACTGAATAGCTGGGGTAATTCATCGAGACTTGTTTTGCGGAGGAACTTACCTATTGGGGACAGCCAGCGATCCGGATCTCCAAGCAGGTGCGTGGCTACTGCAGGGGTATCGGTCCGCATGGTACGGAACTTGGGCATCTTGAAGATGCTGTTGTTTTTACCGACACGGTCAGACCAGTAGAGAATAGACCCCGGTGACGTCAGCTTAACGGCCAGAGCGACTACCAGCATCGGAATAGCGAGGAAAATAAAAGCAGTAAATGAGCATATGAAGTCAAAGAAACGTTTCATACCGTTATCAGCATTCCTTTCCCAAGCTAATCCAAAATCCAAAATCCAAAATCCAAAATTGCTTCTTATACCTGCCGTATCTTCGAACTATCCACCGTCAACAACCAAGAGAATTAAACCAAGACCTCAATTCCTTTGCGATCAAGAATGTTTAAAAGTTTCAGAGATGGCCCACCAGGATGCTTCTCGCCAATCTCCCATTTTTGGATCGTTGAAAGACTGGTGTTAAGTACCGATGCCAGCACAGCCTGACTAAGACGGTAACGGTCTCGCAAAGTACGGATCTGCTCTGGTGAATATGCCGGCACTGGTTCGATGCACAAAACATCATAACGATTCATGGCACGCTTGTCGATAAAGCCAAGTTCAGCTAAATCCCGGGCTGTCTCGTGAACTGCCTCAAGAAGACGACTTTTAGGTTTCATTTGTTACCTCCAGTAGGGTGCCTTTGCCAACCGCTTCAGAAATTTGTTTTTCAGACAGTCTGAGTAAATCATCTGCTAAAAGCTTTAACGCCTCAAGTTCATTATCAGAGACGTTCGACCGTTCGTTTTTTTCAAAACCATGGACAAAAATCCATCGATCATTTCTGTTAGTTGCCAGTAAAGTCCTTGTACTGCCGCGTTTGCCATGTCCTGGCAAGGCGATTCTTTTTTTAATGATACCACCGCCAAGGTCTGCATCAATCAACCCTTGACGTATTTCCATTACTGCACGGCACAAAGTCTGATCAGACAAACCCACTTTACGTGACCAGCGGTTGAACTGTCGTGTTTTATAGATCACCTACGATCACCATATCACCAAGTGGTATGCTTTTCAAGGAAAAGCCGGAAGCTTCAACGCACGTGGTCTACCTGATTTTTTGGGCCTCAGTGGCTGATTCAAACGAAACTCAAGCATGTCGATAAAACATTCCGAACCAAATGGACGGCCGGTCATAGTGGCTTTGCGGATAGCGTTGTCAGCTTTTTCATCCACACTACGTATAAAGTTGGCATAACCGTTTTGCTCCTGCAAAGAGAGCCAGGAAGTTGAGCCCAACAGAGGATCAATTGAGCCGGTGATATGGGACTTAGCGCTTGACCAGAGATATAACTCAGCATGTTCTACCAGCCCCGCCTTCACTGGATTTCGCTCTACATAGCGTGCCACAGCCCAGAGGTATTGATCCTTTTCAATAACGCAGGAGAAAAACCGGTTTTGCCAAATACGCCCAGATTGCTTTAGCTTCCGGTTAAGGTATTGGGTATACACCTGATTAGTCATACCGATCCCTCTTGCCAGAGCGGTTTCCGTCTCCGGAACTGCGAGTAGATGGATGTGGCTGTCCATCAGACAATAAGCCAATATCTGAAATTGGTGTTTTTGCGCATAACCTGCAAGCAATTTCAGATACGTCTGTCGATCTTCGTCATCAAAGAAGACTGTAGAACGATTGTTACCGCGTTGCGTTATGTGGTGTGGATAATTGACAGCTATGATTCGTGCAATTCGTGGCATGGAACAAATAGTACATCAGAAACTGAGGCACTGCAACAAAGAATATGGGGAGTGTCCCTACTTATCTTGCGCCTCTGCGAGAGACCGCCTACTTTTGGCTGCGAGAGACCGCCTTTATAAGCATTTCTCGCAGAGTCGCAGAGTTACGCTGAGAGATTCAGACACAAAAAAACAAGGATTTGATTTACCAAAAAAAGGATTAAGCCTTTGCCTTACCCCAAAAAGATTCGCCTTTCGCCTTTCTCTGCGTATCTCTGCGCCTCTGCGAGAGACCGCCTTTGACTTTAATTCAAAATCCAAAATTCAATATTTGCCTTTGAACCACGCTGCTGTCTCTAAAAGTCCCTCATCCATAGTAAACGGCGGTACCCACCCCAACTCCCGTCGGATCTTCGAACTATCCACCGTCAACGACCTAATGATTTACATCTGCACTAATGAAAACACGCTCCCCTAGATTTTCAAACTGACTGATCTTAACATTGCCATCTGGAAAACTGGCTATAATCTCCAGTTCACCACCCATTGCGCGTATAAAGTTACGCAGAGTACTGATGTACATGTCAGTACGTCGCTCCAGCTTGGAAATGCTAGCCTGCTTTACATGCAGTACATCAGCAAGTTGTACCTGGCTTAAGTGACGTGCGTGTCGAAGTTCGGTAAGCGGGAGTTCACTAAGCAGTGTCTTTACCTTTTCGTCTACCTCTAGTCGGCTTTCAGGTGATAGTTTTTCCAGCAACTCTCTAAATGGACGCGCCATGGCTTATTTCCTTTCTTCTTTAGCCAATTCAGCTAGGTGAGTTTTAAACAGCTTCTCGGCAATTGGAATATATATCTCATACCAGCGACTGTTTCCAGTTTTACAGCCACCAATCAGGAGTATGGCGGATCGACGAGGATCAAAAGCGTACAGCACACGATATGGTTCGCCTTTGTGCTGAATACGCAACTCCCGCATGTAGTTGAATGATGAACCAGATATCTTTGATGAATATGGAAACGGCAAATCAACACCGTGTTCACCAAGCAACCCAACAACAACTGCAACATCTTTCTGCTCGCCTTCTGTCAGTTCAGTCCACCACTTGCCGAATTCATCGGTATACTCAACATCCCACGTCGCGCCCATAATATAACCTCAAAGGAATATTCGGTCAAATACAAACTGACTGCCAGCAAACTTTCAATTCAAAACTCAAAACTCATTTAGGCCCACTGGGGTCAAATCAAAAACTGCCTCTTGAACTATCCCCAGATAAACCACCCGATAAGGATTCCACTAAAACCGCCCAATATTGCGCCAACAATAAGCCCTATCAAACCGCTGCTTGCTCCTGGTCGTACATCAATGTCTTTCGTCTCATTCTCGTTTTTCATTCTATGACCGTCCTTCTTTCAATCAAAAATTCAAAACTCAAAATCCAAAATTGCCGTCAGATGACTGCCTTCAGATGATTGCCTTCAATGTTTTCATGATCAACTTAAAATCCACCCACAGTGAGCGTTCAGCAACATAGCGCTGATAATAACAAAGCTTCACTGGCATTACCTCTTCAATATATGCCCTGTCCGGATCGACTGCACGGCCAAGAATGGCATTTTCATCTTTGTACTCAATTGAGGCATAATCCGTAATCCCAGGAGGCACTGAAAGCACTTGCTTACGAACATCTGACGGGTAGAGCGCTACATACCTTGGAACTTCTGGACGAGGACCAACCAGACTCATTTCTCCAGAAATAACATTCAGCAATTGAGGCAGTTCATCCAGTTTGTAATGTCTCAGAAATTTTCCGGAGCGGGTTATACGAGGATCTTCACCAACGGTAATCTGTCGTCCGTTAGCCTCTGCATCAAGGCACATGGTTCTGAATTTGAATATGCGAAACGACTTACCAAACTGGCCAACACGCTCTTGTCGAAAAAATACCGCACCCGAAGAATCCAGCTTGATCCAGACCACTATACATACAAAAACCGGCAACAATAAGATTGTGCCGGTAAGTGCGAAAATAAGATCAAAGATTCGTTTAGCAATCATCCCAAAATATCTCTTACAGCGGCAATAACCTTCTGCTGATCGTCATCATTCATTTTAGTAAACAATGGCAGACTCACAGCACCTTCATAAGCTTTGAGCGCATTGGGAAAATCTTCCGGCTTCAGGTCATATCTGTCCCGCCAGTAGGGATGGAGATGCAGTGGTATGAAATGGACACTACAACCAACACCCTTTTCTGCCATCAGTTCAATAAAACGATCTCGGGTAACTGGTGCATACTCAGTCAAACGGATAACGTAAAGATGCCAGGCATGCATATCACCGGCAGGTGCTTTCGGCGGCAGAATAACTGGTAGATTGCTGAAAGCCGCATCATACCTGGCAGCCATAAATTCTCGCTTTTTCTGAAAACCCCAGGCTTTTTTAAGTTGGTGAATTCCGAGGGAAGCCGCAATATCTGTCATGTTGTACTTGCAGCCGGGGGCAACAACTTCATAATGCCAGGATGGTTTGGTCGAGGTATAGCGGTCAAAAGCGTCGCGACTGATGCCGTGAAGGCGCATGATCCGGCAACGCTTGG
This sequence comes from uncultured Geobacteraceae bacterium, assembly GCA_903852495.1. GTDB lineage: Bacteria > Desulfobacterota > Desulfuromonadia > Geobacterales > Pseudopelobacteraceae > JACRCG01. The sequence continues at coordinate 4,731 of CAINRC010000063.1, forward strand.
CAACTTCGGAATCACGAGTAACAATCATCCCCCCTTCACCAGTGGTAATAGTCTTGGTAGCGTAGAAACTGTAAACCGTTGCATCACTATCAAGAGAACCAATCAGTTGCCCGCTACAAGTCGTTGGAAGGGCATGGGCCGCATCTTCAACCACCTTGAGACCATGTTTCTTTGCAATAGCAAGGATGGCTGTCATATCACAGGCCAATCCGGCAAAATGAACCGGGATGATTGCCTTGGTACGTGAAGTAATTGCGGCTTCGATACATGTAGGATCGATATTGAACGTAGCAGGATCAATATCCACAAACACCGGATCAGCTCCAAGGTAGCGGACTACCTCTGCCGTTGCGGTAAATGTGTAGGGTGTCGTGACAACTTCATCACCCGGCCCAATTCCAACAGCCTCAAGAGCAAGGTGCAGGCCAGCAGTGGCAGAATTGACTGCAATGGCTTCCGTGCCATCACCTGCAAAGGCGACAAAATCTTCCTCAAAGCGCTTAGTCTTTGGACCGGTCGTCAGCCAACCGAAACGGAGGGAGTCAAGCACTTCGTTTATTTCTTCCTCA
>CAINRC010000064.1 GCA_903852495.1 uncultured Geobacteraceae bacterium
AATGGAGCATCAAGACCGGGGATATCCGCAACAGGTTCAACCAGGGCAAACCGATAGACAAACATGTTTCACCGCAATGGATCGGCAAGCGATTAAAGAGTATGAGCTTTAATAACCGGATTGTTCACGGCTATTCAGAAATCAAGATCACCGCCGACGAATACGCCTTGATCCTCAAACAGTACGGACTGACTCAAAGAGAGTCGGCGCTCTCTCCCAACTCTCTACCTGATAAAGCGGAACAACATCAGCATGTTTTGAGAGAGGTAGAGAGTGGTAGAGAGTCTGCACAGGTACGGGGGGGGCAGTCTACCTTCAACTCTCCCGAAGAGAAAGAAGTCTACCTGGCAAAGCTGAACGAATTGAAGGAAACAGGCGGCCTGACACGGGATGAAATGGAACGGTTGGCAATGGAAGCCGTTGGACAGTGGGGGCAAAATGACCTCCCTTTCTGAAAGCAATATTTCCCATTTGGCACAAAGCAATGCACTTCCGGAAACAGGTCTGGTAAGACTGTCGCAAATCCTGGGTGACAAGAAAAAGGGCATACCCGCTATAATTCCGGTAAGCAAAACATCATGGTGGGCTGGCGTAAAGTCGGGGCGATACCCAAAACCGATAAAACTGGGAGAGAGGACGACCTGCTGGAATGTTTTCGATATTCGTCAGCTCATTAACCAGACAAAACCGGGGTATACATAAACATTTGGGGGTACTTTTGGGGGTATCTATGTTTTTCGAACCTGCGATAATTATTATTTAACAGCATGTTAGGCAATCGGTTATATGGACACCGCCCAATTAGCAGTCCGGCACCATCCGGACAAGTTCAAAAGCCCTTGAGAATTCAAGGGCTTTTTCTTTTTTGTTGTTCTTTACCGGTACGCAGATTTGCGAACTATTGACTTTCCAGAGACATCATCTATTGACAATTGGCATAGCCGCTTTATGCATAGCGTTATCAATGGCATTTTGCTGCAAATTCTGTTAAGAACGTACAATTTTAAATCCAGTTAAACCGTGAAAATTATGATGAAATTTCAAGAAAATAAAACTTTAGAGCTGAAAAAATCCACCTCGGAACTGAAAGAGGCGGTGATCTCTATTATGGCGATGCTGAATGAGCATCAGCGTGGTGTGCTTTGGTTCGGAGTCAATAATGACGGCATAGTTGCCGGTCAGCAGGTTTCCGACAAGACAATCCGGGATGTATCCAAGGCTATTGCCGACCATGTTGAGCCAAGGATCTATCCGGTTATCTAACAAGTCATGATTGATGGGAAAGCATGTATCAAGGTGCAGGCCGAAGGTGGCGAACATCCTTACTACGCATACAATAGGAGGAACCCAAATGAAACGTTTCACTCTCTTTTTCTTTACTGCCATAATTTCACTGCTGATTGTATCCGCCTGCACGAAACAGGAAAAAACAGCTGATGCTGAGAAGGCCGTTAAAAGCCTGGTGGAAAAATACTGCACTGCTGACTTGAACGGAGTCAACCTCAGTACAGAAAGTTTTCTGAAATCGGGGATAAGTTCATTCATGGTTGCAGGCGAGTGGGAACCGCCCGGATGGGACACCGTTACACTGATAAAAGGCTATGCCATCACTTCAGTAGAATTAAATGATACAACAGCAACTGCCACGGTTTCCTATGATGTCATAGGTGAAGTCCCCGGTGCTGAAGAGGTTGTAATTGACAGGAAGAAGGTAAATTACAAGTTTAGACTTGTAAAAAAAGACGGCATCTGGAAACTGGTGACCCCTTCAGATCTTCGACCGCACGTTTCACTGGCCACCACGCTTCAGCACATTCAATACCTCTATGACACCCAGAAAGAAAATCAGCCGAAAGCACCGCACGTTATGCAACGCTTAAAGCGGTTGATGGAGCAGTAAGCGAGTGAATTGCAACCTCGACGGTTAGCCCGTCTCACACAAATCTTTCGTAGAAACCACAACTACGTACTCAAAAGGAGCTTGGATCGGTCATGAAAGGTATAATCTGGTTCTTTCAAGTGGCGGTTTTTTACTGCTGTACTCTTGCATTTGCCCTTATCCATGTCTCAACAGGGGCGTTGGCCCGCAAAGGATGAGCCGGTAGCTGAACTAGTACGCTGTAACATTTAAACTTTCGCAGTGTTGTCCTACCAGTCTTTGCTGTTAGCTTCCCCTCCCTTGACGGACCCTCTGGGGCCTAAAGGAGGGAATTGAGGGGTGGGTGAAGCTGCCGGCAGATCAGACTGTGGCTAATTCCCCCACCCCCTGCCCCCCTCCCGCAAGGGGCGGGGGAACTTTTAAATGTTACAGGGTACTAGAGCACAAGCCGGGAGAATGCATCTGGTGGCTGATGGTTTTGGCTGATCGTATGAATATTGAAAGTGGTGACGCATTGGAGAAATTCTTAGCCAAAACAGAGGAGCAATTGACACGCCACTAAGAGTGACACTTATAAAAGTTGACCCCGGCTGAATTTTTATTTATTTATGTCAAACAGCAGTGTCGTCATCAAAAAGCAATTTTGTGAGAGTTGATAGCTGCGGAAGTAGCTATAAGAACAGGAACCATAACTGGAGCTGGTTCTTGTGCAGGCGGTTACATCGGCGTAACCGTAAATCAGTCAACAACCGTCTTGCCACGCTGAAACTACGGAATAACAAACCAGGGGGTACGTACATGAACCGAAAAAACAGTCTGCCGAGATTCAATCTGATCGTTTTCCCCACCCTTCTGCTGCTTATGTTCCTGATTGGCGGCTGCAGTGGCGGCGCCTCTCCGGCATCTCCAGCGCTCACCGACTCGTTCCAGACAGATGTGAACAAGAACGTCGCGATCATGTCCACTGCCCTGGACCATGAGTTTCTGCTGCAGGGCAATAAGATCGAGTTGGACAACGCCGAGAGCTTTCAGGGGTTGAAAAGCAGGGTTGTAGTTTTTCAGAAACAGGGCAGCAAGCTGTTTATGCTGGAATCCCCGGAGGGGCACACGATAACACCGACCTCTCCTTTGGCCATCATTCTTGCTGAGTTTACCATCATTTCCGAAAAAAACGGCTGGATCTGGTTTGACTTCAATCAGGGTATGTCGAAAATATTCACAACCAGTGAGATGTATATCTCCGACGCTAAAGGCACAAATTATCAGCCATCCTTCACAACGGCTACGATTCGAAGTAGTTACCTGGCCGAAGCGACTGCAAGTCAACTGAACCAACTGAATCGGCTGGCACTGCGCCAGGCGGCACAAGTTGAAGACTCCGGTGGCACCCTGCACAGTGTTGAAGTGCGCTACTACCTTTACCCTTACAAAAAGAGCGAAACCTTCAAATCAACCAAATCCCCCGGTATTACCAACACGGGATTTTTCGAGGTCATGCCGCAGTTGGAAAGCGGTGGCTACACCAACGTGTACGCCATGAAATGGGACATCGATAAAATGCCGATCACCTATTACATTTCCGCCGACACTCCGGCCAACTACCATCAAGCGGTGAAAGACGGCGTGCTGTACTGGAACAAGGCCCTTGGCAAGGAGATATTTGTGGTGGAGGATGCCCCGGTTGGTGTCACTGCTCCGAACATGGACAGGAACATCATCCAGTGGCTTAATTACGACACTGCCGGATCGGCCTACGCGGACATACAGGCAGATCCGAGAACCGGTGAGATCCTGCACGCACAGATATTCATGCCCAGTATTTTCGGGGTAGGCAACAAAAAAGAAGCCTGGAGATTTCTCAAAAGCTCACCAGTGGGATCACCAGCTAAACAGATAGCGCTAATAAACCTTACCACTCCCCAGATATGCGACTTATCCTCGAACGATGTCGTGAAAAATCATATTGCCGCGCTTCTGGCAAGCAACGCCAGCGATGCTCAAATATTGAAATCCTCCCAGGCCATCGTGCAGGAGACCGTCACCCACGAGGTGGGTCATACCATGGGACTGCGCCACAACTTTGCCGGCAGCCTGGCGGTCAATTATGGAGTTAACAAACGCGAGAACCTTTATTTGAATTTCCTGAATGGTGGGACGTATATTCCGGTGATCCCGTCCAGCAGCGTAATGGACTATCATAATTCCATCGAAGCAGCACTGATCATTAATCGCTACAATACGACGCAGTTGCCCCTTCCCTATGACATCAGCGCCATGCGGTTCCTGTATAATGGTACGGCTCTTGATAAAACTATCCCCTTCTGCACTGATACTGACACGGATATGATAGACTGCAAAAGGTTTGATTACGGTGCGTCACCTTTTGAATATGCCGCATTGGATCTGAATCGGAACCTGAGCGTAGATCTTCTACCGGTCTCGTTATATCTGGATCTCGTGACAGAGGTTATATCATCAGGCACGGCCGTTGCCGATCTGCGCCCTTCACCAGCCGAGGCAGCCGCTAGTCTGCTGAAAAACAAGCCGCTTTTGCTGACCCCCTTTACCCAGTCCGGTCTGTATTCACGTGCCTTGAAGAAGTCCTTTCCCGGTACCCTGTTCAAAGATGTTGACAAAGGGATGCTCCGCGCAGAGGGGATTCCGTTTGTTAAGGACGATCTTGCCAAATGGCTTGGCTCAAATAACTACGGAATAACTTCCCTGACGCAGATGTTTATGATTATCGACCCCACCTGGAAAGCCACCTGGGTCACCCGCTTCAACCAGATTACCAATGACCCCACGTTCTATAACATTACTGATCAGAACGGCACCAGTAGAGAGTTTACAGTCGCTGAACGTACAAAGCTTCGGGAAATTGCAGGTACATTCTTTGATAATCTGATTTACGAACTAGTTGCCGCAGACGTCACATTGCTGTCAGCAGTCACCAGTCCGATCGACATCGTTGATGATACGGCGGGTATTGCCCTGCTAGCCGCCATGAATTCAACCAGCAATAAATATGTCACAGCACTCACGGGGACATCACTGAACAGCACGGTAAACAGTACGGCGTTGACTCTACCGCGTTACATGTATTCCGGAGAGGTGCGCAAGGCTGCCTCGCGTCTGATGAAAAACAGGGCGGTGTCTACGGCACTCTGGTGGGGTGTTTGGGAAACCTATACCAACCAAACCACTCTTACGTCATATTTGGACAACGTGGTTTTGTCAGCCGGTGGTGCCTTCAAGTCATCTGTTATAACTGGAGGCTTTGACACCATAATCACCACAGACAAACCCGCATATCAGTGGTAT
>CAINRC010000065.1 GCA_903852495.1 uncultured Geobacteraceae bacterium
CCCTTTTATCAGTTTCACTAGATGATGGATGCCGAACTGTGGATCTACCTCAACCAGTAGATGCACATGATCGGGCATCACCTCCATTTCGATAATTTCAGAGGACGTCTCTTTACCTACCTCTTCGATAATAGTTTTAAGGCGTTCATCTACTCCATCTATTAATACAGACCTCCGGTACTTCGGAGCCCATACAACGTGATATTTACAAGAGTAGACAATGTTATTATTGCTCTTGTATTTGATTTTAAATTCATTCATATGTTGAGTAAACCACTAGAATCAATCTAACACAAGTGCTTTTTAACTTGCCGTCTCACCCCATGGCTGAAGCGAGGGGCTTGCGACGGGGTCTCGGTCAGTTCAGGGCCTTGATCGTCTGCGGCGTGATCTCGGTGAAGCGGAGCGTGCGTTTCCCCTTATGATCCAGCGAGAAGGATTTTGCTTCCTGTGCTGTCCGGAAGGGGATCAGTTCACTCCCCATCGGGCCGTACACATCGCTGCCGGATACAAAAAAGGCACTCCGCGCGTCAATCATCGTCAGGGAATAATATTCCTTCACCACCAGCGACGCGATATCAACCTGACGCTTGCCCGGAGTATAGCGAGGGGTGTCGAAATAGTGGCTGAACATATCTTTCGGGCCATCATAATAGGAAGTTGTTCCGTCTTTGAAGCGGATGAGTGAAGTCCAGTCCGGGTACTTGGCGACAAACATCCCGCACACCGGACATTTTGCCCCGGACGGGACGGTAACGCCCCCCGTGGCGGCAAATACACCGGCCGCCGCCAGCAGACAGACCAGAACAAGCACCACAACGGCACCTTTCATGGAGAGCCCGGACCGTTTCATTCTTTTTCAGCCTGGGCCAGCGCTTCTTTATAGGTCGCCAGTGCGCCGCCGTTCTTTTTGATGAAGCCCGCAGCAGCATCCTTCGAGGCGAATGCCCATTTCGGAACCCGTGTCATGACCCCCTTCCGGCTTCCCCCGATCACCCAGGTGGCCTTTTCGGCATCGATCAGTTTTTTGGTATTCAGATCAGCGACTTCAACAGCTTTGACCGCTTTACCTTTGGCGGCTTTCAGCTCGGTGGCCGCGCAGTGAAGGCTGCACGTCCCGACAGAGTAACCGTCCGCGTAGGTAATCAGCATGCGCGAATGGGAAAATTTTTCCCGGTCCATGCCGCAGTGCGGGCAGGCCTGGTGTTTTTTGACATCGGCATGGGCTGATACCTCATTGGCCGCGCTACTATGCTGGTGACCTTCAGCATGACCCGGTGCCTGTTCGGCCAAGGCAGCACCTCCCGACATGACCAGAGTGGCAGCGGCAAACAGAGTAAAAAGATATACTTTCATAGACATTCCTTTCCCGGTTCATTTTTTGGCGACTATACCGTAATTTTGCAGAGTGCACAACCGCGTTGCCTCTACAAGGACAAAACAGGGTTGACTTTGCGGGGAGTTCACCCTAACACTGTACATAGCCATGGAACCCAAGTGGAGCATCAGGGAGTTCGCCAATGAACGTCAGCAAAAAAAATATTCTGGACTTTTTCAGGCGGCATGAGGGGGCGGTCCCTTTTACATTTCTGCTGCATGAATTCGGCGGCCGCCATGCCAAGCGGGAGCTGAAAAATATGCTGGATGACATGAGCGAGGACGGCGAACTGGTTCGCCTGAAGGGAAACAGCTACAGCCTTCCCGGAAAGATGAAATCCACCCGTGGCCGAATTTCCGTGCACCGGGACGGATATGGTTTTGTGACCCCCGATGACGGAGGGGAGGATATCTTCATCCCGTCTAAATTTTTGAAGGATGCCCTGCACGGTGATCTGGTGGAGGCCAGTTCCTCTCCGAGCCGCATGGGGGGGAATAAACTGGATGGACGGGTGCTGGCCGTGCTGGAACGCGCCACTACTCGCGTCGTCGGTCGCTATGAGGAGACCCGGCGCGGTGCTATCGTAATCTCCGATGACCAGCGCCTTAATCTGGTGATTGCGATTCCGGTCAAGGGGAGAGGTACTGCAGAGGACGGTCATCAGGTTGTGGCCGAATTGACTTCGTACCCGATCGGCGGCCGCCCTGCAGAGGGGAAGGTGGTGGAGGTTCTGGGATGGCCGAATGACCCGGATGTGGAGGTTCAGTCCGTCATCCGCCGCTTTGATCTGCCGCACATTTTTGCCCCTGACGCCCTGGCCGAAGCCGAAGGGATTCCCGAAACGGTTTCGCCGGCGGATCTCAAAGGCCGGACAGACCTCCGGACAATGCCGACCGTAACCATCGACGGCGAAACGGCCCGCGACTTTGACGATGCCGTTTCTCTTCGCCGCGAAGGGGACAAGTTCCGACTCTGGGTTTCCATTGCCGATGTTTCGCACTATGTGAAAAAGGACAGCCCCCTCGACCGGGAAGCGTATCTGCGCGGTACATCCGTCTACTTCCCGGACCGCTGTATCCCGATGCTGCCGGAGCGCCTCTCCAACGGCATCTGCTCACTCAACCCGCATCTGGATCGCCTGACCATGACCGCCGAAATGCTTTTTGACCGCAACGGCATCATGCAGGAATCAACCTTTTACCCCAGCATTATAAAAAGCGCTGCGCGTCTTACCTATACGATCGTGAAGCAGATTATTGTCGATGAGGATGCCGAACTGGCCGACAAGTTCCGCCCGGTATCTCCCATGCTGCGGGAGATGAAAGAGCTGGCCCTGATTTTGATGGCCATGCGCAAAAAACGGGGCAGCATAGATTTCGACCTCCCGGAACCGGAAATCATCATCGGCCTGACCGGTCTGACCGAAGGGATTATCCGTGCCGAACGCAATCTTGCCCACCAGTTGATCGAAGAGTTCATGCTGGCCGCCAACGAGGCGGTTTCACGCCATATCACCGCCCGGGGCATCCCGTTTCTGTACCGGGTCCACGAGAATCCCGACCCGGTCAAACTGCGGACGTTTCAGGAGTTCGTTCATGGTTTCGGCTACGAATTCAGCCTGGTTGACGAGAAGGTCAGACCTTCCGAGCTCCAGCGTCTGCTGGCCCAGGCAGATGGCCGCCCCGAGGAGCGCATGGTCAACTATGCCCTGCTCCGCTGTATGAAGCAGGCCCGCTACGCCGCAGATAACGTCGGCCACTTCGGGCTGGCTTCGGACTGTTACTGCCATTTCACTTCTCCAATCCGGCGCTATCCGGATCTGGTGGTACACCGGATACTAAGGGCGGCGCTCCTACTTGCTCCCCTTCCGGACGCGTCCCCCCAGGGTGACGGCGGAAAACGTGCTTTCCGGCAGCTTGCCATTGCCACGGAACGACTGGGAGAAGTCGCCGAACATACCAGCAAGCGGGAACGGGTTGCCATGGAAGCCGAGCGGGACGTGGTGGAAATGAAGAAGCTCCAGTACATGCAGCAGCACGTTGGCGAGCAGTTTGACGGGTATATCACCGGGGTAACCAATTTCGGCTTCTTCGTGGAGCTTGAAGAGCTTTTTGTCGAGGGGCTGGTGCACCTGTCCACCTTGAGCGACGACCTGTACAGTTATGCCGAAAAACAGCATTCGTTGATCGGGCGCCGCAGCGGTACGGTTTTCCGGATCGGCGATGCGGCGCGGGTGACGGTGGTTTCTGTCTCTCCCGGCACGCGGCGCATCGAGTTTGTCCTGGCAGCGCACACCACAACAGGCTTGGCCTCCCGGACCGCCGCCAGGGTCGGGGGAGAGGAGTATCCGAAAATTCCGCTCCGGGGTAAACGGTTGACCGGTCTAAAGACGCCGGCAGGTTCTCACGACCAGAACAGTAACGGGGATAGAAGCGGTAGGAGCAGCAAAGGTAAGTGGGGGGGCAAAAAACGTAAATAAATCTAATTCCGGTTGCAAGCCGACACACCACTATGATAGGAAGAAAGCATGAGCGACGAACGAGTAGTCCCCTTTATTGAACATCTGGTTGAACTGCGCAAGCGGCTGGTCGTTATTGTTATTTCTGTGGTAATCGGCATGGGCATCTCCTGGAACTATTCCAGCGATCTTCTTTCCTTCATCGAAAAACCGTTGTCCGGCAAGACCTATCTGACTGAAATCAAGAAAAGCGCCTACCTTAAAGTCAAAGAACTCGCCCCCGCGATGTACACCCGCTACAAGCTTGACCAGGAAATAAACGCCCCCCAGAAAAAACGGCCCCTCAACTACAGCGCCCCCCTGGAACCCTTTTTCATCCAGTGCAAGATTTCCATGCTGGCCGGCTTCGTCGTGGTGTTGCCGATCGTTTTCTATCAGGTCTGGTTGTTTATCGCCCCCGGCCTGACCCGGCGTGAACGACGCATGGTGGTGCCGTTCGTTACGGCATCCTCGGTGACATTCTGCATCGGTGCCATGTTTTTCCTGGTCATAATCTGGCCGGTAATCATCAATTTCTCCCTGTCCTATGAAGCCGAAGGGCTGCAAAGCTGGTTCAACATCAGCGCCTACGTAAATTTCTGCCTGCGGCTGATCCTGTTATTCGGCCTGATATTCGAGCTGCCGGTACTCACCCTTCTTCTGGCCCGATTCGGCATCGTAAGTTACCAATTTCTGGCACCAAAACGGAAATACGCACTGCTCGCCAGTTCGATTATATCAGCCTTTCATGCCGACCTGATAACCATGTTTGTCATTATGATTCCGCTCTATCTCATGTATGAAATCAGCATCTGGGTTGCGTTTTTTTTCGGGAAAAAGAAAGTCCCGCTTGAAGACTCGCTTCCGGGTCAGTCGGAATAGAACAATATAATAAAATGTTGACATTGTCGGCTAAAACCCCTAAAAGGATACATAATGTCTTTTTAGGGGTTTTTTATGATGGAGTTGACTCGAAAAGGTGAATATGCCATCAGAGGCATCGTGTATCTGGCGGGAAAACCGCTCGACAAGGTCTGCCTGCTGAGTGACATTGCCGCAGCAGTTGATGTCCCCCCCACGTTTCTCGCCAAAATATTCCAGCAGTTCAGCAAAATTGGTCTGGTCAGATCGTTCCGGGGTACCGGCGGCGGTTTCATGCTCGGTCGCGCTCCTGAAAATATTACGCTGCTGGAGGTTGTTGAAGCGGTTGAGGGGCCGATAATTCCAAACCGGTGCGTCTGCGCCCCCCAGGACTGCGACCGCTCTTCGTTCTGTAATGTTCATCCAATATGGAAGCAGGTTCAGGAACAGGTCTGCGGCGTGCTGACCGGAGTGACGCTCAAAGATCTGTCCGACGGGAAAATCAAGCCGCAACCTACTGATTTAGCTAAGTAAGTCAAAAATTAAGTTGACACCTGCCAATTAACTCTGTAATTTAGCGCAACTTGTTCCGAACCACCAAAGTCCCGCACAACGGGATTTTGGCATTTCAGGGGCAAAATACCTCGAAAAGGAGTACCCCGCCGGAGATACGCCCCCGAACGTTGTGGGCAACGACGCCGCTCCGGCAAAGCCGATACAACTTCCCTACTCTACTATTATGCGAAAAAAACTTATCTATCTGACGTGCATGCTGTTACTGACAGCATGTGAAAATGCCCCGTTCAAGCTGACAGAACTCCAATCTGCCACATCTTTAGCCACCGAACCGTCCATCCTTGACAGCAGCAGCATCTCCCTCATCCAACGAAAAAAACAACAGGCGGTTATCGAGTCGGCCTTCTCCCGTAAAACGTCACCGGAGCGAGCTCATAAACTGGCGGTAATCTGTTTCGAAAAGACAGCCGGCACAGTTTTCATGCCTTTTGACCTGGCAGAGATTGCCCTTGCCGAAACCGGTGGTCATCACCTGTCCTCCAGGGCAACCTCGGTACGGGGCGCTCGCGGCGTCTGGCAGTTGATGCCGGCCCGCGCCAAAAGTCACGGCTATTCGCCGGATGACATGAATGACGATAGCAAATGCGCTGAAGCGGCCGTGTGCGAACTCTACGACAAACTTGAAATGGCCCAGGGCAACCTTGAACGCGCCAAAAAGTTCTATTGCGGACAGGGGCCACAGGCCAATGCGTACATAAAAAAGATCCACTCCATCCGCCAGGAGATGCTGGCGGAACTTAACGTGCAAAACGACAAGCTGGCCATGTTAGACACGACATCCAGAGTCCGATAAACCGCTACCGTGTGCGTGCCGTCAGCCGTCCGTTCCGGGCCGACGGAGATCGCTACTCGCAGAGCTTTACGAAGAACCCATACCCACCGGTTACCGGTGTTTTTTCTTGATATGAAAGCCGCCGCTCTGCTATAGTCTGGCGGCTTTTTTATTCGTGATATCTGCAATTTAAGGGGATTTTAGTGGAGAGAGGGACGTACTCCAACAGCCCGGTCGGACTTACCCTCCGCACCAAGATGGCGCTTCTGACCATGTCGGCATGTGCCGGCATACTGGTTGTGGGCGTAATCAGCCTGTTCATGATGAATGAAGTCCGGATCGGCGGCGCCGCCTACCGCACAATTCAAAAAGACAAGGACGCCCTGGAAAGCATTGCCCTGCTGAAATCAGACCTTTTTCAGATCAATAGTGAAACGCAGAACTTCATTGTCACATCAGCCCCCATAGCGACAGAAAAAAAAATCGCCGCAATTAATGACCTCACCAATGACATTGAGCTCAACTTCGGCATCGTTCGCGAATCAGTCGGTTCAGCCGCCGAACGTGCAACGGTTGATAAGGCTGAAGCGGTCTGGAAGGAATATCAGCACACTCTGCAGGCCGACGTTCTGCCGGCCGTTGCCAGGGGTGACCGCTCCAGGGCCAACCTACTTGTCACCGGTATCCAGACGGAGCGTTTTGACATATTCAGCAAGGCAGTGGCACAGATGGTCAAACGTATCCGCCTTGAGGTCAGCGCAACCGAACGGCAGGTAACGTCAAACATACAAGCAAAAACAGCAATTACCACGGTTATTACGGCTGCTGTTATCGCCCTGATCGTGCTCTTCTCGTACTTCATCACAACCTCGATCACCAGACCGCTCAGAAACTGCGTCGATTTCGCCCGGTCACTGGCCGGCGGCCGTCTTGACGGTCGTCTTGACGTGCGTGGAGGCGGAGAAGCGGCAGACCTGGCCCACGCCATGAACATCATGGCGAACAATCTCCACAGTGTCGTTTCGCGCATCGGTTCTGCCTCCGGAGAACTCATCAGCATCGACAAAAGCCTCGAGAAAGCGGCGTATCAGGCGGCAAACTCCGCACAGATGCAGGTACAGTCTGTGCTGGAAACGTCACAGGCGGTCACACGGATCAACGAATCGGTGCATGGCGTGTACGTGGGGATTGACACCCTTTCCGAGTCTGCCACCGAAACATCTTCATCATCACTGGAGATGGCGGCAACCATAGAAGAGCTGGCGATGAATGCCGAAAAACTGGGGGATTCTGTTGAAGATGTCAGCTCTTCCATCGCGGAGATGACCGTTTCAATCAAGGAGATCGACTCAAGCATCGTCAACCTGCTGGACGCTTCGACGACCACCGCCACGTCCATCGCCGAAATGGATGCCACCATCAAGCAGGTTGAAAAGAATGCGCTGGATTCAGCCGCCATTTCTGAAACCGTCAGAAGCGACGCCGAAATCGGCAAAAACGCCGTACTGGAATCAATTGCCGGAATGCAGGCGATCAGAGCCTCCTCCCGGACAACGTCCGAGGCCGTTGAAACGCTCTCGCTCCGGGTAAAAGATATCGGAACCATCCTGTCCGTTATTGACGAAGTTGCCGAACAGACCAACCTTCTGGCGCTTAATGCCGCCATCATTGCCGCCCAGGCCGGCGAACACGGCAAGGGTTTTGCGGTTGTCGCCGACGAAATCCGGGATCTGGCCGAACGCACCAGCAGTTCCACCCGTGAAATTGCTGCGGTAATCACGGGCGTTCAGGAAGAGACCCGCCGGGCGGTGGATGCCATCAACCGGGCCGAAGAGAGCATCGTCGCAGGTGAACAACTGTCGCAGCGTTCCGGAGCCGCACTTGAAAAAATTGTGGCCGGAGTGCAGCGGGCCGGCATTCAAGTGGGCGAAATAGCCAAAGCCACCGTTGATCAGACACGCGGCAGCCAGAACATCCGTGAAGCGATGAAACAGATGGAGTACATGGTCGGCACCATAGCAACATCCGCGCGAACCCACTCACGGGGAACGGATGTGATTTCAGCCGCAGTGGAGCGCATGAAGGATCTCACGGTACACGTGCGCACCTCAACCCGTGAGCAGAGTAAGGCGAGTACCCTGATAGCCCGATCGGCGGAAAAAGTGACCACCATGGTTGACCAGATCCGTGAAGCGTGCCGTTTGCAGGTGGACAGCAGCGCCCTGATTTCAAGGGCGGTCAGTAATATTGAGGGGGCAACCGTTGTCGGCAGCCAGGCCACACAGGCCATGAACACCGCCGTTGCCGACCTGACGACCCAGATTGACCTGTTAGAGAAGGAGATGGCCGGCTTCAGGATATGACCGGCGGAGTGATACCAACCATGAGCAGACTTGCGACACGCTTCAAAATGCTGCACGAAAATAATGCCAAAGCACTGGTGACGTTCATCACCGCCGGTGACCCGAACCTGACCGCAACCGAGGAGGCCATCCATCTGCTGGAGGCTGCCGGAGCAGACGTCATCGAGCTTGGCGTTCCCTTTTCCGACCCCATGGCAGACGGGCCGACGATCCAGCTTTCCTCGGAACGGGCCCTTGCTTCCGGAACAACGCTCCGCGGTATTCTGGATGTTGTGAAGAAAACCCGCGTCAGCTCCCAAATTCCGATTATCCTCATGGGGTACCTTAACCCGATCCACGCCTACGGATACGAAAACTTCTGCCGTGACGCGGTCGATGCCGGTGTGGATGGTGTTCTGCTGGTAGATATGCCGCCGGAGGAGTCCCGGGAGCTGACCGTTCCGGCACGGCGCCACGGCCTGGATGTGATTTTTCTGCTCACACCGACCTCGGATGCCGCGCGCATGGCGACCGTAAACCGTATTGGCAGCGGTTTCGTATATTATGTTACCGTTACCGGTGTGACCGGCGCCAGAGCGTCTGTTTCCGTCACCCTGGCAGATGAACTGGCACGGGTGAAGCGGGCGATTTCGCTCCCGGTTATGGCCGGCTTTGGTATTTCCACCCCCTCCCAGGCCGCCGAGGTAGCGGGGCTGGCAGACGGCGTCGTCGTCGGCAGCGCCATCGTCAAACTGTTTGAGCAGTACCACGGAGAAGAGTTGCAACAGCAGTTGCGCCGTTATGTCACGCAGCTGAAAGATGCCCTCCGCTAGCCAGTTTCCGTCCGGAGTTTCCGGATGGATGCTTGACAGTGAAGCTTGATTCTGCTACCAAGCAATTTTATTTGTACTTAACTATTTTAGGATCACGAAAACGCGAGGTTACCCATGAGTTGGTTTACCAAGGAAAGAGTCGGCATAGAAAAATCGGGCGGCAACAAAGTCACGTTCCCTGACGGTATGTGGATCAAATGTCCCGGCTGCTCGGAAACGTTATTAAGCAAGGACATTGAAGCCAACCTGCAGGTCTGTCCCAAATGCGGCCACCACTACCGCATTTCCGCACGCAAGCGCCTTGAAGCGCTGCTTGATGGCGGAGTCTGGCAGGAATATGACGCCGATGTAACCTCGGTGGACTTCCTCCAGTTCAAGGACGCCAAAAGCTACCAGGAGCGCATCGACACGGCGCTCGCCAAGGGTGGCTCAAAGGATGCGGTAATCTGTGTTGAAGGGGCTATTGAAGATCTCCCGGTACAGGTTTCCTGCTTTGACTTTTCCTTCATGGGGGGGAGCATGGGGAGCGTCGTCGGCGAAAAGATCACCCGCTCCATCGAGCGCGGCCTGGAGAAGTGTCAGCCGGTGATTATCATCTCCGCTTCCGGCGGGGCCCGCATGCAGGAAAGCATTCTTTCCCTGATGCAGATGGCTAAAACGTCTGCCGCCCTGGCGAAACTTAAAAGAGCGGGAATCCCGTTCGTGTCGCTGCTCACCGACCCGACAACCGGCGGCGTTACCGCCAGTTTTGCCATGCTGGGCGATGTCAATATTGCCGAACCGAAAGCGCTGATCGGCTTTGCCGGCCCGCGTGTTATTGAACAGACGATCCGCCAGAAACTTCCGGAAGGATTTCAGCGGGCGGAATATCTGCTGGACCACGGTATGATCGATGCGATCGTACCCCGTACCGAAATGCGCGCAACACTCGCCTCAATATTGAAGATGCTGCACCGTCCTGCTGCCTGATATGCCTCTGGAAGCTGTGCTGGAAAAGCTTTACGCCCGTCGACGCTTTGGCATACGGCCAGGCGTCGACCGGGTCGGCGAGCTGCTCAAGCGCCTGGGCCATCCCGAAAAGCAGTTCCGCACCATCCATGTCGTCGGCACAAACGGTAAAGGCTCCTCATCGGCCTTTCTTTCCTCCATCCTCCTCACCGCAGGGTATACGGTCGGCCAGTTCAGTTCCCCCCATCTGGTGCGCTTCACCGAACGATTCAGAATAAACGGCACGGAATTTCCGGCTGATAAACTGGCGGTCTGTCTGGATACCGTACTGAAGGCCGCTCCGGAAGAAGCGACCTTTTTCGAGATTACGACCGCTCTGGCAGCCTATGTTTTCAGCACGGAGCGTGTTGCTCTGGCTGTCATGGAAGCCGGCATGGGGGGACGCTCCGATGCGACGGCCGCTTTTGACGGCGAGCTGACCATAGTCACCCCCATTGCCCTTGACCACACCCGGTACCTCGGTGCGACGGTCAGGGAGATTGCCGAAGAAAAAACCGGAATCATCAAACCGGGGACCCCGGTCATCAGCGCCGTGCAGTCTGATGCGGTGCAACTGGTCATTGAAGAGGTTTGTCGTGCCGGTAACTGCCCCCTGAGTACTTTCGGCAGTGACTTTTCTGCCGCCTGGAACCGGGACGGCGGTCTCGATTACCGGGGAATGAATCACACGCTGACCGGTCTTCTTCCCGGCATAACCGGGCGCTATCAATCGGGTAACGCGGCGGTCGCTCTGGCAGCGGCCGAGAAACTTGCCGCCGGCGGCTTGATCATCCCCCCCACAGCGCTCAGGGAAGGCATCGCCGGGGCACGCTGGCCGGGACGGATGGAACTGGTGCCCGGTTCCCCACCGCTGCTGCTGGACGGGGCGCATAACCCCGCCGGCGCAGCTGCACTGGCAGAAGCGTTGCAGGAATATTCATATTCACGGCTGCTGCTGGTAACCGGCGTCTGCGACGACAAGGATATCGACCTGATCTATGCCCCCCTGGTGCCGTTGGCAGACGCCATCTACACCGTGACTCCCGCCGTTGAGCGGGCCGTGACAGCCGGTGATCTTTCGCATTTTTTCCAGACGCAGGGGGTTGCATCACACCCATGCGGTTCCGTAGCGGAAGGGATCTCCCAGGCCCGCAGCAACGCGGCTGATGGGGATCTTATCCTGGTGTGCGGTTCACTCTTTGTTGTTGGTGAAGTCAAGGCATGGCTTGAACAGACTAATTATACCGGAATCAGGGGCTGACCCTTTCAATGACACGTTTCCATTATTTCATCATCTGCTGCATCCTCTGCTGCGGTCTGCCATCCGGCGCCGGAGCCGCCCCCCCGTTCGCCGTTGCCGACGAAAACATCCATATCAATGCCGACCGCATGAGCCAGAAAAGTTCTGATGGCGTCTATACCGCAGAAGGCAATGTGGTAGTACTCTGGAAAGGGGTGACTCTGACCGCCGACCGGGTCAAATACGCGACAGAGTCGCACATGCTCCATGCCGCCGGTGCGGTGACCCTGACAAAAGAGGGGAGCGTCCTGAAAGGCGAGACCCTTTCCCTGGACATGGAAACCGGCAGGACTGAAATGGACACCACACTGCTTACGCTCCCGGAGTCCGGCATGACCGTCTCCGCCGGGAAACTGGTCAGGGTCAGTGAAAACGAATTCAGCGCCACAACCACGGAGTTGACATCCTGCACCTTGCCGGATCCAAGCTGGAAATTCGGCGTAGAAGACTTAAAAGTCAACCTGCTCGGTTATGCCACCGGGCGGCACGTCATCTTCTATATCAACAACACTCCGGTGCTCTATCTCCCCTGGATCGCGTTTCCCGTGGTGACGGAAAAACGCTCCGGACTCCTGTTTCCCCGCGTTGGTTACTCGAACAGCAAGGGAGCACAGCTGGATATTCCGGTGTACTGGGTGATCTCCCCCAGTCAGGATCTCCAGCTGGATCTGGACATCATGACACGGCGCGGCGTCGGAACCGGCGGTGACTACCGCTACATCCGCAGCCGCAACAGCGAAGGGCACATCGGGGCCTACTCCATCTACGATCAGGTGGAAAACCGGTGGCGCTGGCAGCTGTCCCAGGAACACAAGGAAATTATTGCGCCGGACGCAAACCTGCGCATGGCTGTCACCGCCGCCAGTGACCGGAGTTTTTTCAAAGATTTCGGCGAAAAAATCGGTGAGTACAACCGCCAGTCCAGCGACATAACCGTCAACGCCCTGAAAACCTGGGATAATTATGCGGTGAACGCCTACCTCCGGCGGACCGAAGACCTGTATGCCACCGATAACCGGGCCACGGTTCAGACGCTCCCGTCACTCGGCGTGGCAGCGGTGCGTAACGCCATCTTCTCTACTCCGCTCTACTTTGACCTGGACAGCAGTGCTGAAAACCTTAGTCGCGATGCCGCCCCCAGCGGCCAGCGACTCTATCTCTTTCCCCGGGTCACCCTGCTCCCGTTCCGGAACAATTTTGTTCAGACGACCCTGTATGCCGGGGCACATATCAGGGGGTATGCCACCGACAGGCGGGACAACAGCGTCACCCATGCCAGTGACGGCGACCTCATCCCGGAAGCGGGCGTACGGTTATCGACCTCGCTGGCCCGCATCTACGACATACCAACCCTGACGATCAAAAAGATCAGGCACGAAATC
Source organism: uncultured Geobacteraceae bacterium (assembly GCA_903852495.1). Classification (GTDB taxonomy): domain Bacteria; phylum Desulfobacterota; class Desulfuromonadia; order Geobacterales; family Pseudopelobacteraceae; genus JACRCG01. The sequence goes on from CAINRC010000065.1 coordinate 12,929, forward strand.
ATCCCGGAACTGCGCTACGGCTTTGTACCGGACCGGGATCAGGGGCGGCTGCCGTCCTACGACTATACGGATCGCATTATCCGGCGCAACATGGTTTCTCTCTCGGTCACCAGTCTGATGAACGGCAAATTCATCTCGGGGGAAACAACTGAATATCGAGACATCTCCCGCATCAAGCTGAGTACGGATTATGCCATCGAAGGGGGACGGCGGGATCTGTTGACGCTGGTGGACAGTCAGCGCCCCTGGAGCGATCTGATACTGGAGTCGGATACCTGGCTGACCAAACAGACAAAGATGACATTTGATGCGCGCTACAACCCCTATGAGCACCGCCTGTCAACAGCCGTGGTTGGGATAGAAGCTGACGACCGCCAGGGGAACTCCATCGGTGCCGGTTACCAGATGGCCCGCAACCAGGTGGAATATCTGGAAGGGCGCTTCTCGACCAAACTGATTAAACCGCTTGCTCTTTCCTATACCGCCCGCTACTCGTTTGACAACAGCACCTTCCTCGAATCGGTGTATGCCGCCGAATACCGCCACCAGTGCTGGAGCGTAAACCTCGCCGTTCACCAGCGCCCCGGCAATCAGTCCTACACAGTGAATTTCAATCTGGCCGGTTTGGGCAGTAAATAAACCGGGGGCAGACATGTTCAGCCGACTCTACATTCACGTGCCGTTCTGCGTGCAGAAATGCCACTACTGCGCTTTTGTCTCCGCCAGTCCCAAAGTCGGCGAGCTTGCGGAGTATCCGGCGCTTCTCCTGCGGGAACTGCAGCTCCAGCCCCCCGCCAGCGGACCGCTCGCATCGATCTATTTCGGCGGCGGCACCCCGTCGCTGCTGCAGCCGGAGCAGGTTGCCGGTCTCCTTGCAGGAATAGCCGCCCGTACCGGCATCCGGGACGATGCGGAGATTACCCTGGAAGCGAACCCGGGGACCGTAACCCAGGAGTCCCTGGCTGCGTTTCGCGCAGCCGGTATCAAGCGGATCTCCCTGGGAATCCAGTCTTTTGATGACCGGTATCTGGTTCAGTTGGGGCGGGTTCATACGGCGGCGGAGGCCCGGCAGGCCTTTCAGAATGCCCGCGCCGCCCGGTTTGACAACATCAGCATCGACCTGATCCACGCCCTGCCGGGACAGAGCCTCGACCAATGGCGTGCCGAACTGCTCCAGGCGATCAACCTTTCCCCCGAACATATTTCCATTTACGGCCTGACCGTTGAAGAGGGCACCCCTTTTGCCCGCACGTACCCTGCCGACAGCCCGCTCCTGGCCGATGAGGATCGTGGGGCGGATATGTTTGAACTGGCGGATGAACTGCTGACGGCAGCCGGTTTTGACCACTACGAAATAGCCAACTATGCCAGGTCCGGCAGCCGCTCCCGCCATAACTGCGGCTATTGGCAACGGGACGGCTACCTGGGGCTGGGGGTTGCGGCCCACACCTTTTTTCGGGATCGGTATGGCGTTCGTTTCAGCAACCCCGCCACTCTGGATGAGTACCGCAGTATGGTGGCATCCGGCGTTCTGGTACGGCGTGGAGAGCAGCGGCTGGCAGAAAATGACGCCATGGCGGAATATATGTATCTGGGGTTGCGGCTGGCGGAGGGGATCAACCCGGACTGTTTTGCACGGGAGTTCGGCCGGTCACTGGAATCAGTATATGGTGCGGCTATTGAAGAACTCTCCCGCTTCGGGCTTCTCACCGTCAACGGCCAGACCCTTAGCCTGACTCTGCGAGGGATGCTGCTTTCAAACCAGGTGTTCGCCCGTTTTATCTAAACACATCCTTCATTTTAGAACCGATGAGCTAGAACCGATGAGTTAGAACCGATGAGTTAGAACCGATGAGTTAGAACCGATGAGTTAGAACCGATGAGTTAGAACCGATGAGTTAGAACCGATGAGTTAGAACCGATGAGTTAGAACCGATGAGCTAGAACCGATGAGTTAGAACCGATGAGCTAGAACCGATGAGTTAGAACCGACCTCATCCCTCATCCCTCATCCCTCATCCCTCATCCCTCATCCTCAACCCTCATCCCTCATCCCTCATCACCCCTCACCCCTTCTCCTCTTGTCACTATGCTCCCGGAATGGTATTGTACGCACACGCTTCACCACCCTCGCACAATGTGCAGGTAACTAACTGTAACAAAAGGAGAACATTTTGAAACTACACACTACTCTGCTCACAACTGTAATAGCGGTCTCCCTGTTTTCAGCTGCAGCTTTTGCTGCCGACGCTGGTGAGGCAATTTTCAAGGCAAAATGCGCAGCCTGTCACCCGGGTGGCGGAAATATCATGAATAAAAAAGCCACCATCAAGGGGATGAAGGATTCCAAAAAAATTATCGCCCAGGTACGCAAAGGGGGCGGCGGAATGCCTGCTTTTGACGGCAAGGCGATTTCCGATGCCGATGCAAAAGTTCTGGCTGACTACATTATAAAAACGTTCAAGTAATACACCCCAAAACGCGCTGAAAGGCTGACATAACACCCATGAAAACAGCAATTTTGATGATGGCCCACGGCAGTCGCATTGCCGAGGCAAATAACGCCGCACGAGACGTGGCGGTGATGGTACGGGAGATGACCGGCTTCGAAATCGTCGAGGTTGCGTTCCGTGAGCTTCATGAGCCGGATATCCAGCAGGGGATTGACACCTGCGTTGCCCGGGGCGCGGAGCGGATTCTGCTGATGCCCTATTTCCTATTCATGGGTGCCCATGTCCAGCACGATCTACCGGAAGAGATCGCTGAAGCGCACAAACGACATCCCGCCCTTGTCATGGAGATGGGGGGGCACCTGGGTGCGCACCGCAAACTGGCGGAGATCGAGGCGGAGCGGATTGGCGAGGCACTGGAAAGGCTCGGGTGGCGCTGATGGATTCACTCGGTATGAAACCTGAAGAGATTGAAACGGAGTCGTTCCGCATCATCGACCTTGAGGCGGGCGACCACGGTTGGCCCCGGGCGGAATGGCAGATTGTGCGCCGCGCCATCCACACCAGCGCCGACTTTGAATATGCCCGGTCCATGGTGCTTTCCGAGGACGTGATTGACTATGCGGTGGCGGCGCTTAAAAGCGGCGCCGGCATCGTTACCGACACCAACATGGCGCTTTCCGGGATCAGTAAACCCCGGCTGGCCGATTTTGGCTGCCCGCTTTCCTGTCATGTCGCTGACCCGGACGTGGCCGGGCAGGCAAAAGCCGGGGGGATCACCCGCTCCATCGCCGCCATGCGCAAAGCGGTTGCCGATCCCGCCAATCGCATCTTCGTGATCGGCAACGCTCCAACCGCCCTGTTTGAACTGCTCCGGCTTATTGAGAAAGGTGCCGCCAAACCGGCACTTATTATCGGTCTTCCGGTCGGGTTTGTCGGCGCGGAAGAGAGCAAAAACGCCCTTGCTTCCGGCAACCACGATATCCCGTTCATAACCAACATCGGGCGCAAGGGGGGGTCCAACGTGGCCGCCGCAGTGGTAAACGCGCTGGCTATACTGGCGTCTGCACCGTGATGAAAAAAGAGCTCCGCTCAGGATACACAACCGGAGCTTGCGCGGCGGCGGCGGCAAAGGGTGCGGCATGGATGCTGGCCGGGCAGAAACTGACTGATCAGGTTTCCATTCTGCTTCCCGGCGGTGCCAGCGCAACATTTTTGCTCCACGGCCAGACGTTCGCGGGAGAGTCGGCATCCTGCTATGTGATCAAGGATGCCGGTGATGACCCGGATATTACCAACGGTGCTGAGGTGCATGCACTGGTTTCGGGAAATCCCCCCCAGCCCCCCTTTCGTAAAGGGGGGGGTGTCATCACTGGCGAGGGGGTCGGTGTTGTTATCGAAGGGGGCGTCGGCATCGGCAGGGTTACCAAACCGGGCCTGGCAATTCCTCCGGGTGAATGGGCCATTAACCCGGTGCCGCTCAGGATGATCGAGCAGGTGGTCAGGGACGTTCTGACAGAATTCACCATCAAAAATTCAACATTCAAAATTACCATCTCCATCCCCGACGGCGAAGAACGCGCCAAAAAAACCCTCAACGCCCGTCTCGGCATTATCGGCGGGTTGTCTATCCTCGGCACCACCGGCATCGTCCGCCCCATTTCAGCTAAAGCATGGACTGATACCATCGACTCCGCCCTGGATGTTGCCAAAGCCTGCGGCTGCCGCACGGTGGTGCTCTCCACCGGCAGGACAAGCGAACTGGCGGCACAGCGGCATCTCCCCCAACTCCCCGAAGAGGCCTGCATCATGATGGGTGACCATATCGCTTACGCCCTGCGGGCCTGTGCCGTGCGCGGCTTCATGGAGCCGATCATCGCCTGCCAGTTTGCCAAGCTGCTCAAAATCGCCTGCGGCCATGAAAACACCCATGCGGCGGCGTCCGAACTGGACCTTGCTACTCTCCACAGCTGGTGTGCGGCGGCAGGCTTCCCCCCCGAACTGTTGGCAATTATTTCCCGGGCCAATACCGCCCGTGAAATTGCCATAGCCACCTGTTTTGATGCGGCGCTTATGTCGCTTGTCAAGACACGGGCCATACAGAGTGCCGCCCAGCACGCACCCGGCATCCGGGTGCAGCCGCTGCTCTGTGGTTACGACGGTACGGCCGTGGCATGATCGTCAAGACGGCCATGAAACTGATACTTCTTCTGGTACTCTGCGGGTATCTCTGTACCGCACTCCCGGCGATCGCTGCAGATCCTGATCTTAGCGAGCTACTTGCTTCGCCGGCTGCCACGATCCCCACCCCACCCACACCGTCACGCTCTCTTTATAAAGAATTCAACGAATTCAACAACCGCATCCGTGACGGCCGGATCAGTAAAGCCGCCGCACGGGCAGAGCTGCCGGTCAGGTTGGCCGAGATCCAGACAGATTATCGTCGGCGCGGCGGGAAAGAGTACCTGGCGACGGAGTGGATATTCCCGGTGGCCGGCTACAGTGCGGCCGCCATCGACAAGGGAAAAAGCCACGGCTTTGTACCGCGCGGTTACGATTATTTCAGCGGCAACCGTCACGGCGGCCACCCAGCGTATGACATTTTTATCCACGACCGCAACCAGGACAGCCGCGATGATCGAACCGGTTCAGCGGTGTATGTGCTTTCCATGACCGGCGGGGTTGTGGTGGCGGTTGATACCGGCTGGCAACAGGGGAGCGGCTTGCGGGGCGGTAATTACATCTGGGTTTATGATCCGGCCAACCGGTTGCTGGTCTACTACGCCCACAACGAGACCGTGCTCGTTGAACCGGGAACCATGGTTAAGCCGGGGGACCCGCTGGCAACTATCGGACGCAGTGGACTCAATGCGGCAAAGCGACGCTCTCCGACTCATCTTCATTTCAGTGTACTCCGCCTTCAAAACAGCAGTTCCTCACCGGTGCCGATGGCAGCTTACCCCGCTCTTTCACAGGCTAAATCTCTCCCGTACAACGGCTTGTAACACCTCTTAATTCCTCCTGTTTTTTACTCTATTAACCAGTGTAAATTTAAGCTTGATTTTATTATAATCTCACTATCTAATGCCGCCCGAACGCACTATCGCCATGCGTGGAATGCTCCCGCATGGTCGATCAGCAGAGCGCCACCAGGCACGCGATCCGCCGGGATGTGTGATTGAAAGCTGCTTCATCAATGGAAAGGAATCGTGCACAGGATGGTATCCAGATCCAGCGGCAGCGTAACATTGGGCTTGATGACCGTTATCAAGGTGTCGCAGGCTATTTCCAGCGAGGTTCACCTTGATCGGCTGCTGGATCGGATGCTCGGTTTTGTTGTCGAGAATTCGGGGGCCAGCAGAGGCCTGCTGATACTGAAGCGCGATAACAGACTCTTCATCGAAGCCGAAGGCAGAATCGAGGCCGGAAGTGCGGTACTCCTCCTATCCCTGCCGGTTGACGACTGCCGCATAATTCCGGAATCGATCGTCAACCATGTGGCACAGACCGGTGACCGCGTGGTTCTGGACGACGCGGCCAACAGCGGTACATTCACCCACGACCCGTATATTTCCCGGAGATTACCAAAATCCATCCTCTGCTCCCCCATCGTCAATCAGGGAAAGATTACCGGCGTCCTGTACCTTGAAAACAGTCTGGTGACTGGAGCTTTTACCAGCCACAGACTTAATGCACTCGACCTCCTCTCGTCTCAGGTCGCAATTTCAATCGAAAATGCTCGGCTGTACGAGAGGTTGAAGGCCGCCACCGATAATCTGGAGGAGTACAACCGCACTCTGGAACAGAAGGTTGAAGAACGTACCAGGGAGTTGTGCGAAGAGATAGAAATCAGAAAACGTGCAGAAGAGGCGGCTGAAGAAGCCAACCGGATCAAATCTAATTTTCTCAGCACCGTATCTCACGAGCTTCGGACACCACTTACCTCCGTTCTTGGTTTTGCACAGATAATCAAAAGGAAGCTGGATGAATCCGTACTCCCTAAACTCAGCCTTGAAGACGCAAAGGGGGTCCGTGCACTGGGGAAAATCCGTGAAGTTACTGAAATAATTATTTCAGAGGGGGAGCGGCTTACAACGTTAATAAATGATGTCCTTGACCTGGCAAAAATGAAAGCCGGCAAAATCACATGGAATTTACAGCAGGTATCAGTTGCAGAGGTAATTGAGCGAGCAGCGACAGCGGTTTCTTCACTGCTGGAGCAAAAAGAAATCGCTTTGATCCGGCAGATCGAGGCGGATCTGCCAAATATATACGGAGACCGTGACCGCTTGATTCAGGTGGTCATCAATCTGCTGTCCAATGCCTGGAAGTTCGCCGGAAAAGGACCCGTTACGGTATATGCCGGAATGACCCAAGGAGAAAAAGGGGCAAAGTGCATCGAAATCCGCATCACCGACACCGGAATTGGCATTAGTCCAAAAAACCTAAATACTATCTTTGAAAAATTCAACCAGGTGGGAGATACGTTGACCGGCAAGCCAAAGGGGACCGGATTGGGATTACCGATCTGCCGGGAAATCATCGAATATCACGGCGGCAAGATCTGGGTGGAAAGTGAATTGGACAGGGGGAGTACGTTTATTTTCACCATTGCAACGGAGTTCCCCACAACTGCGTATGAGGAGTCAAATAATGTCAAAGATTCTAATCGTTGATGATGAACCGCTTATCCGGCAATTGCTGGAGCTGACCCTGGAGGAGCTTGAGGATGAAGGCGTAGAGTTGCTGTTTGCCGCTGCAGGTGATGAAGGGTTGAAGATTATCAAAGACGAGGTCCCCTGCATGGTTTTTTTGGACGTCATGATGCCGAAGATGAATGGCTTTGAGGTCTGTCGCAGGGTTAAAAAAGAGCTTGGTATGACCAGTACCTACATCGTTCTGCTGACAGCAAAAGGGCAGGAATTCGACAAAGAAAAAGGGCGGGAAGTGGAGGCAGACCGATACATGACAAAGCCCTTCAACCCTGATGCAATTCTTGCTCTGGCCCGGGAAGTTACGGCACGGGCTTGGCCGCTTCCCGGCTCCACCCATGGTATGCACCACGAGGGATTTTATGGCAAAGACTGCGCTGCAACGACTGCTGGCTAAAACTGAAGCAGCTACACTTATATGGAATACGTGCCAATCACAGGACGCTCCGGTCTGCATCTGTGACAGTAGCGGGTTGGTGCTGCTTGGCGACCCGACCACCGTTCGGGACGGGCACACTATCCCCCTGACTGAGGAGAACAGGGTTATCGCCACCGTCAGGGGGAGAAGTGGCTGTGAAGCTGTGGCGGCCCTGCTTCAGCACCTGATAAATACCGAATCTGAGCGGTTGACCCTGGGGCGCGAAACTCTTGAAAAGTACAGGGAATTAGCCATGTTACACGATCTTGGCGCAAAGATCGGCAGCTGTCTGAATACAAAAGAGGTCGTCAGAATCGTCACCGAAGAAATACGAAGTATGATGACGGCTGATGTAGTCGCAATATTGCTGTGTAACGAAGTCGGTGATGTTACCGAAGTTTTTGCGGACCATGGTGATACTGCCGAACATCTGGCCATGCCGTTTACTCCAGAGGAACTGTCAAATAATTTTCTGGTGACCCCGGTACCGGAGATTGTTAACGACCTGATGGAGGATGACCGCTTCTCCGGCGTACAAGGACTCCGCACTGGGATGTGTACCCCCCTGACAATTCGGGAAAATACCGTAGGGTATGTCAGTGTCGGAAGCCGTAAAAAGACGGAGTACCTGGCCAAAGATCTGAAGCTGCTCGCCACTCTTTCCGAACAGGCTGCCATGGCATTTGAGAAGTCGCTGCTCTACAACCAGCTGCAAGAGTCCTTCTACGCCATGGTTCGGACATTGGCAGAGACCATCGAAAAACGCGACCCCTACACCAGCGACCACGCCCGGCGGGTGGTTGATTACAGCCTTGCAATAGCGTGGCGACTCAAATTGCCGGGAGAACTCCATACCCGGCTCGAAATGGCCGCAGCCCTGCATGACATTGGGAAGCTGGGCGTGCGTGACGACGTGCTCCTGAAAAAAGGCCCTTTGAACAGTGAGGAACTTGCCCACATGAAGATGCATACAACATTCGGCGAAGAGATTCTTACCCACATCAAGCCACTGAAAGACGTGATTCCAGGTGTCAGGTCTCACCACGAACGCTGTGACGGGAGTGGTTATCCACACGGGCTGAAAGGCGACAAAATCGATATCACCGCAAGAATCATCGCGGTGGCAGACGCCTTCGACGCCATGACGTCAGACCGTCCATACCGCACTGCACTTTCGCTGAATGCTGCATTTTCGGAGCTATCCAAGCATAGCGGCACCCAGTTTGACCCTGCGGTGGTCGAAGCGTTCCTCTCGGCTCCGGTCCAGGAAAAACTGGGCATTGGGATGTATGAGCGTGTGTAGTTCGGGTTGGGATCAATAAACAATACGGAGGGCAGAATGACGTACGAAGAACTGGTGAAGGAATTTCTGGCTGTTGTTGAACTCGTCAGGCTTGAAGCGTATGCCACGACAGGCTACGAGTGGATGGTTGTCCCCAAAACCGGTGCGTACCGGTCCATCAAAGTTCAGCATGGCCTGTTCATCCAGGCACACGACGGGCTCGATAACGACCATGACGGGGCGGTGGATGAAGCGGACGAGAGGGTTACGGCTGCGGATGGCGGGCAGTCGCCGCACAATTTCGATCTGGCCCGGGACATTGTGCCGCTCTCAAAACCGGGTGCCATCTGGTGGCAGGCACCGGAGGGGGTATGGCACTCAATGGGGGCAATTGCGGAAAAGCATGGTCTGGTGTGGGGCGGTCACTTCAAAAGTTTGTACGATGCTCCACACATCGAACACCCCAAGTGGCGGGAACAACAGGCACTCTGGAAAGCTGGCAAACTGGTACTCGCATGATTTCATGGCGTTGGGTCACAACAGCCATTTAAAACAACCATCAAGGAGGATGACATGAGCGTTTTAGCAGACATCAGCAGTGGGGCGGTCGGTGGTTTACTCGGCGGCGTCGGGCAGTTAGCCAAAGATCTCAGAGAAGCGATTACCGGTGACCTCCCTGCTGAAAAGCAGGCCGAAATCACGCAAAAGCTGATGGAACTGGAAAACTCTGCCATGGCCGCGCAAACAGCGATCAATCTGGAGGAAGCGAAAAGTGAGCATCTATTCGTCGCAGGGTGGCGGCCGTTTATCGGCTGGGCGTGTGGATTCTCTTTCATTTACGTTTCGATTCTCCAGCCGTTTATGTCCTGGATTGTCAGGGTGTACGGTTCCACCGTTTCACTGCCTATTATTGATACGACCATCACCATGCAGGTACTGATCGGGATCCTGGGACTTGGTGCCTTCAGGAGTTACGACAAAAAGCAGGCTCCCAATGTCGCCGGAAAGGAGTAGCTAAACACCGGGGCCACACAGAAAAAACTCAAACGGCACGAGGTGAAACCACATGGACAAATACAATCATTGGCTGGGGAAGTTTGTCGGGAAGCTAAACGGATCAACCAGATATGCCATCACAATCGGACAGACCGCGTACTTTTCTGTTCCGGAAGCTGAGGTATCAGCCTGGTGGCACAGGCATGAGGATGAGCACAAAAGGCAATGGCGGGATGAAGGACGTATCAAATTTCTCTGCACATATATCTACTACCAGTGTAAATACGGGTACACCAATAACCCCTACGAAATAGCAGCCAGGAAAGCCGAGACGGCACAACCGGAGATGGCATGAAACAGGAATAATCAGATTCCAGCAGGATTTTTCTCCGTACCTTCGTGGTGAACCGCTTTTCAAAAGATTCAACCACCGTATCCCACCAACTGTTAAAACGGGGCTGCCATCCGGCAAGCCCCGTTATTTTTTCCGTCCGTGCCACCAGCGATACCGGTCACCCGGTCGCCGCTTCCATGACTACCCTTTTTTCAGGAAATGTAGGTTTGAATGTTTTTCAGTGCCCGCTGGAGATGTTCCGTGTTGTGGGCCTCAATAGTCCAGACGGCCTCCGGGGCATAGTTCGTCAGCATCGGGAAGAATTGCTCGAAATTGATGGCCCCTTCTCCCACCGGGAGGTGTTCGTCACACTGGCCGTGGTTGTCATGAATATGGCTTTCGACCACGTACCCCCCAAGTTCGCTGAACCAGTGATCAAGGGTGACCGTAGTGAACATGTTCCAGTGTCCCACATCGAAGCAGTGTCGGAAACAGGGGTCATCAATCGCCTCAAGCAGCGCCTTGAGAGTGGACGGTTCCTTCTCAAAAATGTTTTCCACCGCGAGAACGGTACCAAGCTGACGGGCCGGGGGCACAAACTCCTGCCAGAATTCAATGCTGTTTCTCAGCCACACCGGGCGGTTGTCCCCGTAATGAAGATCGTCATAGCCGGGATGAACTACTATCACCAGGGGCTTGAGCAGTTCAGCGGCTTCCATGACCTGCATGATGCGGCGGCGGCTTGCCGCACGGATGGTCGGATCGACCGCTCCCGGATTGAGATCCAGAAAGGGTGCATGGATGGTCGTGACAAGTCCGGCATCATGGATCGCGGCAGCCAGTGGGGCAAGTTCCGCCATGACCAGCGAGTCAAGCGCCTCTGCGGGGAAAAACACCTCCGGGTTGATGCGGTTGGCAATGGCATATTTCAGATGTTCCGCAAGACGACCGTACGGGACATGGGCGTGAATGTTATTTCCCATGGTGCTCTTTCCTGTGCTGTTTGATGATTTCATCTGTTGCCGCACGGCTTACCAGGTCTTCAAGCTTGTGGATGGAGGGGGGATCCCCCAGGACTATCAATGTGTCGTGCTCTTCGATTTTGGTCTGGGAATGGGGGTTGAATACCATCTTGCCATGACTCTTTTTTATCCCCACGATGATAACACCGATCTCCTTGCGGAATCCGGAGGTAACCAGAGTTTCTCCGACAAAGGCCGAGTGGGCCGGGATGTCGATCTCCTCCATCTGCAATTCCATATGTTCATTACCGGTGGCTATTTCAATAAAATCAACAACATTTGGCCGCAGGATTGACTGCGCCATACGGTTGCCACCGATGGTGTACGGCGATACCACCTTATTGGCTCCGGCCCGTCTGAGCTTGATGTCGGACCCCTCCTCACCGGAACGGGCCATGATGTACAGACCCGGGTTGAGACCACGTGCGGTCAGGGTGATATACACATTCTCGGTATCGGACGTAACCACGGAAATCAGTCCTTTAGCACGGTTGATGCCGGCTTTGAGGAGCGTTTCATCAAGGGTGGCGTCCCCTTTCATATACAGGTAGCCGTCCTCACTCAGTCGCTCGGCTGCCGCCACATTTTTTTCAATAATGACAAACGACAGGCCGTTTGACTTGAACTCCTTGCATATCAGCGAACCAATGCGACCAAAACCGCAGATAATGTAGTGGCCCGAAAGCGCTTCAATCTTTTTTTCCACCTTTTTCCTCCCCATGATCCGCTGGATCTGCCCTTCGAACATGATCTGGGCCAAGCTGCCGACGATGTAACCTAACACACTGACACCGACAACAATGAGTCCCATGGTGAACAGTTTGCCGCCGTCCGACAGTTCGTGAACCTCCTTGAAACCGACCGTCCCCAAGGTAATAACCGTCATGTAGGCGGCATCGAGCAATCGCCACCCTTCGATGGACATATAGCCGGCGGTGCCGACCGAAATGAGCATCAGAAGAACTATAAAAGATATTTTAAGGTGTCTGACCGGATCCATGGTGCGCAGAGTACCCGCAAGGGCCCAAAAACACAAGGTACTTTCTTTGTTTATGAGCAAAAAACAACCCGGAAACGGTAATAGGCAGCAACTGTTCCGATACAAAAAAACCCATTAAATTGCGTGTTATAATTGACAAATTTTGCATACTGTATACAATGCATTAAAATTACTCCGGGGGTTGAACCCAGTTATGAAAAAGCCGATGGAAAAGCATCTTACCCTGCGTGAAAAAATACTCGAGAACATACGTGATTCAATCGTCTCCGGCAGTCTCAAGGCGGGCAGCCGGGTTTCGGAACCGGAGTTGGCCGAGCGCTACGGAATCAGCCGGACACCGGTGCGGGAGGCCTTCCGCCAGCTGGAAACCGAAGGGTACCTGACAGTCATTCCCCGGCGCGGCGCCGTTGTCAGCCAGTTCACCCCGAAGGATGTTGAGGAGTTTTACGCCATCAAGAGTATCATGGAGGGGTATGCCGCCCACCGGGCCTGTGAAAATTTTACTGAAAAAGATCTGGACCGGCTTCAGGGCATAAATGACAAGCTGGCGGAACTTGCCCGGGCCGGCGATATCAAAAACTTTTTCAAGGTTCACAACAGCTTTCACGAACTCTTTATCAAAGCTGCTGACAATGAGAAACTGCGCGAACTGATCGGCGGACTGGTTACCAAGTTTCAGCGTCTCCGTTTCACCTCACTGAGCCTTCCGGGACGGATGGAGGTTTCGGTGCAGGAACATGAAAAAATTATCGACGCATTCCGGAAAAAAGACGCCAACCTGGCCGAAACACTCGTCCGCAAGAATGCCGAGTACGGCGGGCAGGTATTGATGACTGGCACGGCGTCGAGCAGAATTTGCTAGCTCCGGCGCCTGAATCCGTAGTTGCATCGTAGCGAGAAGCTGGTATACTCCGTTCAGGAGAAAATATTAATGACTGGACCAACAGCAATCGCCCTGATCCCGGCCGCCGGCATGGGTAAACGCATGGGCGCTTCCATAAACAAGCAGTATCTACAGTTGGACGGCCTACCCATCGTCGCACGCTCCATTTCGATTTTCGAGAACTCCCCCCTGATCAGCGCCATCTATTTAGTAATTCCAGCCGACGAAATACCGTACTGCCGCGAGCATGTGGTCGAAGCCTGTGGATTCCGCAAAATCGCCGCTATCGTTCCGGGAGGCCGGGAACGCCAGAATTCCGTAATGAACGGCTTGCGTGCCATGCTCGGGCAGGTTGAAGATGACCGCGTAGTGGTAATCCACGACGGCGTCCGCCCTCTTGTCACCCCGGAACTGCTGCAGGAGTCGATTACTGTCGCACGCTGTAATGACGGTGCGCTGGTTGCCGTGCCGGCCAAGGACACCATCAAAACCGTACTAAACGGCTTCGTTACCGGAACCCCGGATCGGGAAAGCCTCTGGCTGGCACAGACCCCCCAGGCATTCCGCTTCAGCGTTATTTACGCCGCCCATCTGACTGCCGAACATGACCGCTACATGGGCACCGATGATGCTTCTCTGGTGGAACGCACCGGCGGAATGGTGAAAATAGTCCGTGGCGACTATCAGAATATCAAGATCACAACTCCCGAAGACCTTGTCCTGGCAGAAGCGTTTCTGGCTTCACGGGTAAAAGAAGGGGGGGCCCATGCCACTGCCGCCTGACAAAATTCTTATCGTGGATGATGAATTTGATATTTCCGCGATCCTCCAGCTGCACCTGCATGACGCCGGCTATCTGACAGAGTGGGCCTCTGATGGAGAGCAGGCCCTACAGTTGCTCCGTTCCGACGGCCATGCTCTGGTTCTGCTTGATGTGCGAATGCCGGGGATCAGCGGTATGGAAGTCCTGAAGCTGCTGCGGACAGACAATAACGATACCGCCGTCATCATGATGACAGCCCACGGCAATGAAAATCTGGTGACGGAGTGCATGAAAGCCGGCGCCGTCGATTATGTACCAAAACCGTTTGACATTGAAGATCTGTTGCTCCGCATACAACGCGCAATTGACAACCGGCGTATAGCGAAGGAAAAACAGTTGTTGGAGCGGGAAAAGGAGGATTTCTTTTTCATGCTCTCCCACGACCTGAAAAACCCGATTACCGCAGTCATCGGCTCCATAGACATCGTGCGGGGTGGGCGGCTTGGGCCAGTCAGGCATGAGCAGGCGGACTACCTTCAGTCGGCAATTGAAAGCTGCGAAGAGGTTGTGGCCATAATCGACAACCTGCTTGATATCCAGCGCTATAACGCCGGCATGATGCAAACCATAAGCGCCCCGGTCAATCCATTCACCCTGCTTGCCGAAGTGGCCGAGCGTTTTTCCCCTGCTGCCCGGCGTGACAATATTGCGCTTACCCTGAACGCATCAGCTGACCTGGCTGAAATTTATGTCGACAGCTCCGTGATGGCGCGCGTAATTGCCAATCTGGTGGTAAATGCTCTAAAATTCACCCCCGATGGCGGATCGATAACACTCTCATGCCGCTCAGTCCGCAGGGGCGAACTGCCCGGTATGCACATCCCGGACTATGTCGTTACTCCGGAGGGGTTCTATGACTTTCAGCGGTACGCCTGTATCTGCGTTAGTGACACCGGCAGCGGAATTCCTCCAAAAGAAATCGCCAACATCTTTGAGCGCTATGTCCAGGCGAGCAACCTCCCGAGAAAACGGGGCGGCGCAGGGCTCGGCCTGGCCTTCTGCAAAAAAGCGGTAAAAGGTTTTGGCGGCTGTATCTGGGCAAAAAGTGTGGAAGAGAGCGGGAGCGAATTCATCATCCTGCTCCCCTGCCCGCACAACGATTTAGAATATACCGGTACTGTACAGGAGACACATTCATGAAGCTGAAATTTATTCCTTTTATGCTGTTGACACTGATGCTGTCATGGAGCGCTGCGGCATCGGCTGCCGATATTGACATCAGCAAAGCCATCACCATCGGCAACGGCCCGAAGGTGGTATATGAGTTCACCGACCCGGACTGCCCGTTCTGCCGCAAGGCATCGCTCTATTTTGATGGAAGACAGGATGTGACGCGGCACGTCTTTTTTTACCCGCTCCCCATGCATCCCAGGGCAAAGGAAAAAGCCCGCTTCATCCTTTCCATGCCGGACAAGGTCAAAGCCTACCACGACGTCATGTCAGGCAGAATGGATGCGGCACCCCCGTTGGCGGCCACCCCGGAGGGGATAAAACTGCAGGGGGAACAGCTGGAGATCGTCAAGAAGCAGAAGGTCAGCTCCACGCCAACTTTTATGATGTACGGCAGAATCGTTGAGGGATTTGATCTGAAGAAAATAGAAGCGGTGCTGGGGCCGAAACCATAGAATGAAAAGCGGGGCCGCCGAGATGCCGCAGGAGCATCAAACGATTTCAGTCCCGGTGGTGTCAGAAAAAGCGGGGAGAATAACCGTAACAGTAGTACCCTGACCGAGCACAGAGGCAATGTGAACATACCCGCCATGCCGGGCAACAATAGCATGTGTGGTTGACAAGCCAAGTCCGGTCCCTTCCGGCCGGGTGGTAAAATAGGGATCAAAAACACGGGCAAGGTCTTTTTTCTCTATGCCGCACCCGCTATCCTCGAATGATATTTTCACGTAATCCCCCTGTTTCAGGAGATAGGGGTTATCCCCGCCAAGCGAGAGATCTTCAATTTTCACCGCCAACGTTCCCCCCTTCGGCATGGCGTGAACTGAATTCAGCACAATATTGTTGAACGCCTGATTTATCTGCCCACCATCCACATGAACCGCCCGCGAAGCATATCCCACCACAGACCACACGATCGAACCGCTGCGCAGAAAAAGCGTCAGGGATTCCCGCACCAGATCTTCGACCGGCACCGGGGTCTTCAGCGGAGTTCCTCCTTTGGAAAAAGTGAGCAATTGCCGGGCAAGAGCGGCAGCCCGTAACGCAGATTTTTCCGCAGCATCAAGCAATGCTGCTGTTTTGTCATAATCTTCCAGATGTTTTTTGGCATAGGATATATAGCCGATAACTCCGGTAAGAACGTTATTGAAGTTATGGGCAATGCCAGCGGCAAGAACCGTAAGTGACTCAAGCTTCTGCGCTTTTAAACGTTCATTTTGGACCCGTTCCTGATCACTGATGTCGCGGCCGATGCCGACAAACGAAACGGTGCCGTCCGGTTCAGTAATGGGAGAACCGTTCGCCGTATACAGAATCCATGACCCGTTTTTATGGCGCACCCGGTACTCGATACCGCGCTGTCTTTTCTCGCCCTGCAGAACTTCGGCAAGAAAGGAAAAACAGTCCGCCACATCGTCCGGATGGACAAATTCGGCAAACGCTTTTCCGGTGACCTCCGCGATCTCATAGCCAAACGCTTCTTTCCACTGGGGGGAGACATAACTGAATATACCGGCGGGAGTCAGGGCGAAAACAACATCATTGGCGTTTTCCACAAAGGTACGGAAGCGTACTTCACTGAGCCGGAGGATCTCCTCCATGCGCCGCTGTTCAGTCACATCCTTCCCGACTGCCAGGATTTCAAAACCGGTTCCGTCTGCAGCAGCAAGTCGGTGGGCCTCCCAGGCAATCCAAACACGTTCTCCATTTTTACGCATGTTTTCGTGGGTATTTCTGATATTCACGGGAGATTCTATCAGCTCGGACACTATAGCCTTCAGATCACGTCCGGTACTTTCTATTTCTGGAGTAATCGTACCGAAAATGCTCCGCCCCAGCAGTTCCTCCTCAGTAAAGCCTAAGAACTCTTCGGCGTACTCGTTAATAAACGTAATGGCGCCACAATCATCAATCTTCACTATCAGAGTGCTAGCCTTATCCACCAGGTCACGATATTTTTTTTCACTCGCCTGCAATTTTTCAGCGACCGCCAGTAACTCTAGGGAATTATCGGACAGATTCTCTGCCATCTTGTTAAAAGCAGTAGCAAGGGTGTTTAACTCACCGTTTGGCTCCGCGCCGGTAATCCGCACGGAAAAGTCCCCCTGGGAGATTTTATCGGCAGCATCCTGCAGCAGTCCCAGTCTGTCAAAAATGCTTTTCTTGCTGACATACAAAATCAGGGCATAGGATATCAGCAGCAGAATCGATAAAATTGCAACGATCCCACTGATATTTTGGTAACTGCTTTTCAGCACATATTCTTTCACGACGCCGGTACGAATGTACATGTAAGGTGTCGCCTCATGCTTCAGGCGCAGCGCCCGATAGCTGAACAAACGCCGGGCTCCGCTGTTGCCGACCCCCTCAAAAGCGCCCCGCTCCCCCCCTGTCGACATTCTGGTAAAAAGATCCGCCTTGTCATGATTGCCAACCAGATTCATGGTTACAGATGAAAACAGCAGGGTCCCCTTATGATCCACAAGAACTATCGACGGAGCACCCGGCCCGGATGACCTGGCTTGGTAAAGCCCGCTGAAGGACTCAACCGGAATGGAGATCAGGACGGCATCCGACATCATGCCGGCACTGTTTTTGACCGGGTAGGCAAAACTGAGTACCGGAGTCCGCTGGATCCGGTCGAGCGCATATTCACCAGAGGAAAACGTTCCGGTGCTGGCGGCATTCTTAAAATTCCGCATTTCAGCGACCGACAGGGGATGGGTGTGCGGGAGCGCCGAAGCCCATACAGATCCGGAAGCATCGGCAATCATGATATTGGCTATTCCGGGGGTTACGGAGACAAGATGGGAAAGAAGGTGTTCTGTATCCGGTTTGTTATGGGTGGTAACGGCAGGGAAAAATGAAATGGTTGCTGCGACGCGCTCCAGACCGGCAACAAGCTGGCCCTGACCGTCCATTACCTGATCGGCGGCCTGGGAAGCCTCCGTAACCGCTTCCTCGAGATCATGTTTCAGCTCCAGCTTTCCGAGATACACGATAAGCGCCGTTGAAAAAAGCATCATCAGCGAAATCAGAATCACGTTTACCGTGCGTATAGACAGAGAATCAAAGGGTTTCATGAGCCACTTGTACCGTAACAGGCAGGTTTTGTCAAAACTCCATCGGCATGGCCTTGATCTGCTGTGCGGTAAACACCGGGCCGTCTTTGCAGACGTAGACATTACCTACGTTGCAGCGGCCGCATTTACCCAGACCGCACTTCATCCGGTTTTCCAGCGTGGTATACACCTGCTCGTCGGTAAAGCCGAGTTTTTCCAGCACCGGCAGGGTGAATTTGATCATAATCGGCGGGCCGCACACCAGGGCAATCGTGTTTTCAGCCGATGGTGCCGCTTCTCCCAGAATCGTCGGCACAAAACCAACCATGCCGTCCCACTCCGGTCCGTCCCCCCCCGGATCAACAGTCTTGACCAGGCGGACATCAGCGCGTTCCTGCCACTCCTTCAGTTCCCGTTTGTAGACCAGGTCAGCTTCGGTGCGGGCGCCATACACGATGGTAATATCGCCGAATTTGTCGCGCTGATCCAGGCAGTTGCAGATCAGAGTCCTGAGCGGCGGCAGGGCGATCCCCCCGGCAACGAACACCATATTTTTGCCGAAAAACTCTTCAATGGGAAATGAGTTGCCGTAGGGGCCCCTGACCCCCATGGTATCGCCGACTTCCAGACGGCGGAGTTCTTCCGTCACCCTGCCCACCGAACGGAAACTACATTCGATGTAGCCTTTCCGGGTGGGAGATGAAGCGATGCAGAAGGTTGCCTCACCGGCACCGAACGCCGAATACTCGGCAAACTGGCCGGACCGGAAGGTAAAGTTCTCGCTGAGTTGCGGATCCTGGAAAACCAGCCGGAGCGTCCGTACGTCGGGAGTCTCGTCGATGACCTCTTCAACGGTGGTCAGGTAGGGGAGGTAGATGTTTTTGTTAGCGGTATCGCACATGTATAGAAACCCTTTTCAACACAGAGACACAGAGACACAGAGAAAACCAAAATCTTTGAGAACGGCTTAAAAACAAGAATCTTTTTTGGTAAATCAAAGACATCAAATCTTTAACTGATTAGTACTGATCTTCTGCTGTTCAAGTTCTCCCCCTTGAAGGGGAGGGATATATGATGTGGCGGGAGATCAGTACTAATCAGAAATCTTTATTACTACCTTCGGTTTTCTGCCTTCACCTCGACCTTTGCTTTTGACGTTCTCTGTGTCTCGGTGTCTCAGTGTTAAACTTCCTTTTTACTTATTTCTTCAACAATCGCAGCGATATCAATCCCCACGGGGCAGAGGCGGATGCATCTGCCGCAACCGGTGCAGAGGGTCTGGCCGAACTTGTCATCGTAGTACTTGAACTTGTGCATGATCCGGTTGCGATAGCGCTTTGGCTGCTGGTCTCGCGGGTTGTGTCCCGAGGCATGGTGGGTAAACTTCCAGAAGCCGCAGGCGTCCCAGCTTTTACGGCGCTTACCCTTCTTTTCAGTTCCTTCGTCAACGATATCAAAACAGTGACAGGCAGGACAGACAAAGGCGCAGGCACCGCAGCCGACGCAGCGGGTGGCGATAGAGTCCCAGGCCGGGTCTTCGAAATGTTCATCCAGCCACGCCTTGACCTTTTTCAGATCAAACTTCTCCGTCTGCGGCTCGGCCAGCGGCAGCGCTTCGGCACCGCTCGGTTCGGCAAACAGTGCAGAGTGGCTGTTGATCAGCGCCTCCCCCTTGTCACTGTAACTCTCACAGCGGTAGCCTCCCCCCACCAGCGGGGAGAGGAACAGGTCGCTCCCTCTGGTTTCGGCCGGCGAGATGCCGACGGCGGTGCAGAAACAGGCATCGTCAGCGGTGGTGCAGGCCAGTCCGACAACCGTGGTTTTCCGTCGCCGCTCCAGAAAGAACTCATCCTTGTAATCCCAGGAAAACACCGCATCCAGCACCGGGATGGCCGCCGCATCGCAGGGACGCACACCGATCAGCACGGTTTCCGGAAAACGGGCCGGGTCGATATCAGTCAGCGCTACCTGCTGTCCCGTCTTTTCATAGGACATGATCTCTTCGCACAGCGGAAAGAACGCCTCCTTGCCGGAGCGTCTCGGCAGCTGGTCGGCGACCATCTCCCCAGCGGCGGCAAGCGGTTCGTACAGCACCGTCCCGGCGTTCAGTTTCGGTGCGACGACCCGTGTGCCCTGTTTGATCAGCGCATCCAGAAGGGCGGTGAAGTTTTGTTGTGAAATGTACTTTTGCATTCTGAACCCTTTTCAACACTGAGACACCGAGACACAGAGAAAACCAGAACCTTTTTTGGGAAAAGCCAAAACCTCTACATACGCTGTGTACCTTCTTTTCCCCTGTCTCTTTTGCCCCTGAAGTTCTCCGTGTCTCTGTGTCTCTGTGTTCAAGTAGTGGGTGATTACTTTGTTATTTTATAAAACTCTGGTCATCTTTTTCCGTGAACATCGTCAGCGGCCCTTTATCGTTGACCTCGAAACCGGCCTCGTAGTCGAACAACTCTTTCAGCTCTTTTGCCATCTTGCGGTTCAAAAGGTTGAGCGGAATATCCATGGGACAGACCCGTTCACATTCGGCACAGCCGGCGCAGCGTCCAGCCAGGTGCATGGCACGCACGATGTGCCAGGCGGTGTTGCCGGCGGGTCGGGGAGTCGTTTCCACCATCTGCGGCTTGTTCCGGTCACACAGGCACTGTTCGCAGAAACAGAAGGGGCAGACCTGACGGCAGGCGTAGCACTTGATGCATTTGGCGAACTGCTCTTTCCAGTAGGCCCAGCGCTCCGCCGGCGTAAGAGCTTCCAGACGGGAGATCTCGGCCTGATATTTCTTTTCCAGTTCAGGAGCGACCGGCAGCTGCGGCGGTACGAAATCACAGCCGGTCGGCTGGTGGGCGTCACATTCCCGGCACTTGGAGGCAAGGGTATCGGCGGTAAGCTCCGTGTCAGGCTGAATCGTTGAGGCCAGCACACCGGAGCAGGGGATGCCGATCAGGTAGAGATTCTCCCGCTTCAGCTGCGACTCCCCCATGAGGCCGACGAGAGCTTTCAGGTCACACCCCTTGACGACGATGCCGATCCTGCCGTTCCTGGGGATTTCCTTTTTCGCCTTGGTGAGGTAGACGGCAAGGTTATTGACGCAGGCCGGGGTAAAAATAAGCCGGGCCGCATCGTCAGCCTGACTGATAACGATCGGCTGGGCAGAACCTTTGCGGCGGGCGGCTGCGTAGCCGATGACCGCCGTAACTGTGCCGTCGCCGAGAACGCGCTGCGCTTCAGCCTGAATCGCTTCGGTAATGGCGCTGTAGCTGGATGTATCGATTGATTGAGTCATGCGAACACCTTGATACCTTCAGTTATAAACACTGAGACACCGAGACACAGAGAAAACCAGAAAAAGAATTAGGTTATTATCTGAAGATCGTTGTTTTGCCTCTTCTTGCTTTTCTCTGTGTCTCGGTGTCTCTGTGTTAAATCAGATTTGGCTAAACGCTTCTTTCAATTCCGGCGTGTCGATGACCCCGGACCACTGTTCTTCCAGAGCCAGTTCCTTGAACTCCGTCATCGGCCCCATGGCACGCACCCTCTCAGTCAGGTCGGTGACAACCTCAACCCATTTCCCCCCCTCGGCGGCGGAGACCCAGGAGAATTGCAGGCGGTTCAGGTCAACTCCAACGAATTCCAGCAGCTTGCGGAATACCGCAAACCTTCTGCGGGCGTGGAAGTTGCCGGCGATGTAGTGGCAGTCGCCCGGGTGACAGCCTGACACCAGTACCCCATCGGCCCCCTGCTGAAAGGCTTTCAGGATAAAGACCGGGTCAATACGGCCGGTGCAGGGGAACTTGAGCACCCGCACATTGGAAGGGTACTGCATTCGGCTGGTACCGGCCAGGTCAGCCCCGGCGTAGGTGCACCAGGTACAGACGAAGGCGATGACTTTGGGTTCGAAGGTATGGCTTGTCTTTTCTGGGTGCATAAAACTAAACCTTTTCAACACGGAGACACGGAGAAAACCAAAATCATGCAGAACAGACTACAGCTGTTATTAAACAGCCTTCGCTTTCTACCTGCCTTCTGTCTTTGACGTTCTCCGTGTCTCCGTGTCTCCGTGTTAAAATTGACGTTACAACGCTTCTATCATGGCAACGATCTGTTCATCGGTGTAGCCATCCAGCTCCACACATTTCGAGGGGCAGGTGGCCTGGCAGGTACCGCAGCCGGCGCAGACACCGGGGTTGACGTAGGCAACGGTCTTGATCAGGTTGCCCTGGCGGTCGCGGATTTCTTTTTCTTCTATTGCGCCATAGGCACAGACTTTTTTGCAGGCGAAGCAGCCGACACAGCCGGCTTCACGCACCCGCGCCACGATCGGTTCACGTTCCAGCTGGTCCTTGGAGAACAGGGTCATAACCTTGGCGGCAGCGGCACTGGCCTGGGAGACTGTTTCGGGGATGTCTTTGGGCCCTTGACAGGCACCGGCCAGATAGATGCCGGCGGTGGCGCACTCCACCGGGCGCAGCTTGGCGTGTGCTTCCGAATAGAAGTGGTATTTGTCGTAGGAGATGCCCAGCTTCTGGGCCAGGGTGTCGGCCCCTTTCTGCGGTTGAATGGCGGTGGCCAAAACAACCATGTCGGCTTCGATTTCCACCTGAACGCCGACGGCAATGTCACTCCCCATGACGACGATCTTGTCCCCCTTTTGGTACAGGCGGGAGACCATGCCGCGGATATACACCGCTTCTTCCTCTTCGATGGAGCGGCGCCAGAATTCGTCATAGCTTTTGCCCGGAGTACGGGCGTCCATGAAGAATACGTAGGCTTGGCCGTCATGCACCTTGTGGTGGTAGAGCATGGTGTGTTTGGCGGTGTACATGCAGCAGACTTTGGAGCAGTAGGAGATCCCTTTCTCCCTCGCCCGCGAGCCGATGCACTGTATAAAGACAATCTGCTTCGGTTCCTTGCCGTCGGAGGGGCGCAGAATCTTGCCGCCGGTGGGGCCGGAGGCCGAGGCGAGGCGTTCAAAGGTCATACCGTCGATGACGTCCGGAATCTTGCCGTGACCGAATTCGCCGTACCCTTTGATGGCGGAGCCTTTCGGCTTTTCGTCGATGGTGTACAGGTCGAACCCGGTGGCTACGACGATGGCACCCACCGCTTCGACGATCAGGCGGTCCTCCTGTTCGAAGTCCACCGCGCCGGGTCCGCAGACTTTCTGGCAGACCCCGCATTTACCGGTTTTGAACCAGGTGCAGTTGGCACGGTCGATAACCGGCGTGTTCGGCACCGCCTGGGGAAACGGGACGTAGATGGCGGTGCGCAGGCCGATGTTCTGGTCAAATTTATTGGGGATTTTTTTCTGGGGGCATTTGGTCATGCAGACACCGCAGCCGGTGCATTTGTCCTCATCCACGGAGCGGGCTTTTTTCTTGATGGTGACCTGAAAGTTGCCGATGTACCCTTCCACCAGTTCGACTTCCGAGAAGGTGTGCAGGGTGATTTTGGGGTGGTTGGCCACATCCACCATCTTGGGGGTCATGATGCACTGGGAGCAGTCCAGAGTCGGGAAGGTTTCGGACAGCTGGGCCATGTGCCCGCCGATGGAGGGCTCCCGCTCGACGAGGATGACTTCGTGGCCGCAGTCGGCAATATCCAGTGCCGCCTGTATGCCGGCGATACCGCCGCCGATGACGAGGGAGCGTTTGGTGACCGGTACGGTAATGCCCGGCAGGATCCGGTTTTTCTTGATCCGTTCCACCATCATGCCGACGATCTCCACCGCCTTGACCGTGGCCTCTTCCTTGTTTTCATGAACCCAGGAGCAGTGTTCGCGGATATTGGCCATTTCGCAGAGGAAGGGGTTCAGACCGGCCGCTTCCACCGCCTTGCGGAAGGTTTTCTCGTGCATACGGGGGGAGCAGGCGGCAACGACGATGTGCGTCAGTTTCTGTTCCTGAATGGCATTTTTCAGCAGGTTCTGCCCCGGATCTGAGCACATGTACTTGTAGTCGGTGGAGAAGGATACGCCGGGGAGCAAGCCGACTTCCCGGGCGACCCGTTCAACGTCAACAGTTCTGGATATGTTCTCGCCGCAATGGCAGATGAATACGCCTATTCGTGACATCGGTTATTCCTTTATTGGTTACCTGATTCCCGGGAGGGATACCTGATTGTCCAGCAGTGATGTTTCCATCAGCTTTTTCTCTGTCAGGAGCGGGAACGGGCTGACGATCATCGCGCCCAATCCCAGGTTTTCGGGTGACAGGCCGACGGAGAGTCCCACCAGTTGGGTGAGGTAGAAGACCGGCAGGTCATAACTGGTGCTGTACACTTTTTCTATTTCTTTCTGGCGGATGTCCAGGTTGCCGTGACAAAGCGGGCAGCCGACCATGATGCAGTCAGCGCCGGCGGCCTTGGCAGCATCGAGGATGGCATTGGTGAGCTGAATGACGACACCGGGGCGCGACAGGGTGAAGTTGGCACCGCAGCATTCTAGGCGGTGGGTCCAGGCGACAGTTTCCGCGCCCACCGCTTCGATAATCTTCTCCATGATGGTCGGTGCTTCGGCACAGTCAAGGTTCGGTACATCCGTTGGACGGGTCAGCAGGCAGCCGTAGTAGCAGGCGACTTTAAGCCCGGTCAGCGGTTTGTTGACCGAGGCGGCCAGCCGCTCCAGCCCCAGATCCTTCGCCAGTATCTCCAGCAGATGTTTCACATTGCCGTCAAGTTTCAGCGGGGCGTCAAGGGCCTGTTCAACTTGCTTGCGTTTGACGTCGTTCTCACCAAGGATATGCTGAGCGGTCTTGAGCCGGGAAAAACAGGCGGCACAGGCGACAGCCACGTCGCCTTCGATACTATCGGCCAGCTCCAGATTCTTGGCACACAGGGAGAGTGACAGGAGCTCATCCACATTGTGGGCCGGGGTGGCGCCGCAGCAGAACCAGTCAGGTATTTCGGTGAGGCCGATCCCCAGGTGCCTGAAAAGCTCGCGGGTGGAGAGGTCGTATTCACCGGCGGAGGCGTGCAGCGAGCAGCCCGGGTAGTAGGAGTATTTAAGATCGTTTGTCATTGATGATACCCAAAATCCTTGAGTTCAATTTTGAATTTTGAATGCTGAATTTTGAATTGCCGTCAATCAAGAATTCAAAATCCAAAATTCAAAATTCAAAATTGCCTTACAGCGCTTTGCCGTTTTTACGCATTTCTTCAATGCGGCTGAAGATCTTTTCTATTTCGGACAGGTTTTTGTTTTTGCTGTGGAACATTTTCAGTTTGCCCTTGGCGAGCAGTTTGGGGCCGAGCATGAGATCTTTCAGGAACTGCCCCGATTTGACGTTGAACACGGCGGCAAGGCGCATTTCGTACTGGCGGCCGTAGGTGCGGATATTCTGCAGAAACAGCTTGTTGGCAAGCTGGACGTAGCTTTCCTTGGAGGGGCCATCGGCATCCCAGGAAAGCTTGCGCAGGGCATCCATAATGGAAGCCAGGTGAACTTTATTGGGACAGCGGGTAGAGCAGGTTTCGCAGGAGGCGCAGTACCAGATGGACCGCCCTTCGATAATGCGGCGCCACTGGCCAAGCTGCAGCAGGCGGACAACGCGATTCGGCGGATGCTCCATGAACGTTGCCATGGGGCAGCCGGCAGAACACTTGCCGCACTGGAAGCAGCGCCGGACCGATGTGTCAGAGAGAGCCTCGACTTTGCGTACAAAGTCAACGTCCATCGTCTCCTGCGATATGATCATTTTTTTCTTTTTCACAGACCACCTGTTTAGTTTAAATAAAATTAGCGGTGATATTTCCGGTGAAACAAAACAATGGTACAAAATAAAAGGTACGTTGATACAGCGTGTTTGGCAATTCTTTACACAATCGATGCATAAAATGCAAGGCAATAGTACCATGCTGATATAATTTAGGAAAAGTCAAAAGCGGTAAGACCAATTTCCTGTGGCTACCTTGTTTAAGCAACACTGGGGAGCCGCCGACTCCCCCCAACAAAAAAGCCCACCCCCTTCATGTAGCAGGAGTGGACCTTTTTTCTGACCATCAAAACGGTCAGTAGATGATTATGTAGCCATGTTCTTCCGCAATTTTTTTGACGTCCTCCCTGACGCGGATACGATAGGTTTTCCCTTCCAGAGTGAAGCTGTATCCCCCCTCATCATCCGGATGTGCATCATTCAGCAGAGCCTCAAATGTTGCCGTTTTTATCATACCGTGCCTCCCGGTGCCCGACCAGCAGCGGAAGAGGCAGTTCGTACCGCCTCCGACAACTGAAGTACATCGCGTTCCGTTGTCTGCCACGAGCACATGAAGCGTGCGCCGCCGGAACCAATAAATGAATAGAAGTGCCAGCCGGCCTGACGGAGGGCAGCAGCGACCGCCTCCGGCATTTCCACGAATACCGAGTTTGCCTGCCGGGGATACATGATGCGGATGCCATCGATTGCAGCCAGGTGCTGTTCGAGCAGCGCCGCGCAGCCATTGGCGTGACGGGCGTTGTTCAGCCAGGCGCCCCCTTCCAGCATCCCGATCCAGGGGGCTGAAATAAAGCGCATTTTGGATGCCAGCTGTCCGGCCTGTTTGCAGCGGTAATCAAACTCATGGGCCAGTTCACGGTCAAAGAACACCACCGCTTCACCGACGGCCATCCCGTTTTTCGCCCCTCCCAGACAGAGTACGTCAACCCCGGCCCGCCAGGTCAGCTCTGCAGGAGCGACATTCAGCGCAACAACCGCGTTGGCAAACCGGGCACCGTCCATCTGCACCCGCAGGCCATGACGTTTGGCAAGTTCGCTGGCTGCGCCGATTTCATCCGGCGTGTACACGGTGCCGACTTCTGTCGCCTGGGTCAGGCTCAGTACTTTCGGCCGGGGGTAATGGATATCGCTGCGGCGGGTAATGATCCGTTCGACTTCGGCCAGATCGAATTTGCCGTCCGGGCCGTTCACATGGAGCAGTTTGGTACCATTGGAGAAAAATTCCGGTGCACCGCACTCATCGGTCTCGGCATGGGCCAGTTCGTGGCAGATGACACTGTGGTAGGAACGGCAGAGTGATGCCAGAGCAAGGGAGTTGGCCGCCGTACCGTTAAAGACGAAGAACACCTGGCACTCTGTTTCAAACACCTGGCGAAGATGCTCGCAGGCACGCTCCGTCCAGAGGTCATCACCATAGGAGGGGACAAAGCCGCTGTTGGCTTCCTGCATTGCTCCCCACGCCTCCGGGCAGATTCCGGCGTAGTTGTCGCTGGCAAACTGGTTGTATGTGGGTTTCAGGTCTGCTTCCACTCTGCGTCCCCCGTGGTGGTCTTTGAACAGCACTGCGGGCGGTAATCTAGCATCTGTTCCACCGTGATACCAGAAATTTCCCGCTGCACTGACGACAACGGTTGAATAGTAGCACACAAATGGCTATGATGCCGCCCACCTATTTCATTAAGAGGATTGCTCCCATGCGCAGCAGCCGAATGCGGCTTTCGCACAAAATAGTTCTGGTGTCGCTCTGTACCGCCATCCTTGTCGGTATATCACTGGTGCAGATGCCGTCCCTGACCGGAAACCCGGCGGCATCACCGGAAGACAAGGGAAAGGAGGATCTTTCCCGGGTAGAGTATCCAAGCCTGAAAAACATCAAATGGCACGCCCTGTTTATCCAGCCGAATCAGTCACTTGAGTCACTCTTCGGGCCGGACTGGATTCTGGTCGCGCGCTTCAACCGGCTTGACCGCCGCCACGCATACCCCGGCACCACCATCAAAGTTCCTGACAACATGAACGATATTCGGGACTACACACCGATGCTGAAGTTTTATCAGCCGGCCGCCCGCCACGAAAAGTACATCCTGGTGGATGTGACCGAGCAGTGGCTGGGTGCCTATGAATACGGGAAGCTGATTTTTTCAGCCCCTGCCGCCACCGGCAAAGCAACCACCGAAACCCCCACCGGCATCTTCAGAATCACCACTCGCGACCGGCACCACACTTCGTCACTGTATAAAACAGCCGACGACGAAGAGCAGTACCCCATGGATAATGCCCTGCGCTTTCATGTCGATTCTGACAACGTTTCCTACTGGCTTCATGCCCGCGATCTGCCGGGCCGCCCCGCATCACATGGCTGTATCGGCCTGTTTGATGAAAAGATGCAACTGCGGGTGTTCGAAACACCGCCAAAACCGGTGTTGCTGGATTCTCAAAAACTGTACGAATGGGCAGCGGGAGAAAATGAGTACGAAGATGACAGCGGAGGATCAGAGGAGTTGGAAGACGGGCCTGTTGTTGAAGTGCGCGGCGACCTGCCCCGGTATCTGGACAGGCCGCCGAAAAATAAATAAATCCGCTAGTTTCTATTTTGCCAACCACCGTGCCACATCCTTGGCATGATAGGTTATGATAATATCCGCACCGGCCCGCTTGAAGGCGGTCATTGTTTCCATCACCACCCGCTCCTCATCAATCCAGCCCCGCTCCGCCGCACCCTTGACCATGCTGTATTCGCCGGAAACATTGTAGACCGCCAGCGGCAGATCAAATTCATTGCGCAGATCCCGCAGAATATCAAGATACGGCAACCCCGGTTTCACCATGATGATGTCAGCCCCCTCATCAATGTCAGAGGCGGCTTCACGCAGCGCTTCGCGGCGATTGGCCGGATCCATCTGGTAGCTGCGACGGTCGCCGAACTGGGGCGTTGACTCTGCCGCTTCCCGAAACGGGCCGTAGTAGCCGGACGCATATTTCACCGCATAGCTCATGATCGGGATTGCGTCATAGCCATGTTCGTCAAGCGTGTCGCGGATAGCTCCAACCCGGCCATCCATCATATCGGACGGAGCCACCATGTCAGCCCCGGCCTGCACATGGGAGAGCGCTTCCCGCGCCAGCAGATCCAGCGTCGAATCATTATCCACATCACCGTTTTTGATAATTCCGCAGTGACCATGGTCGGTATATTCGCACATACAGACATCCGTAATGACCGCCAGGCCCGGCACCTCTTTCTTCAGCGCCCGGATTGTTTCCTGAATAATGCCGGTGTCGGAATAGGCATCGCTGCCGACCGCATCTTTACATTCGGGAATGCCGAACAGCAGCACGGCCGGAATACCCAGGTCCCGGACCTCTTTGGCTTCGGCGACTATATTTTCAATGGATTGCTGATAGATGCCGGGCATGGAGGATATTTCTTTTTTGATGCCGGTGCCGAAGGCTGAAAACATCGGATATATCAGGTCGTTGACCGAGAGGGTTGTCTCGCTGACCATCCGGCGAAAGGTTGCACTCCCTCTGATTCTGCGGGCACGGAACTGTGGAAAAAACATGTTTCATTCTCCTTGAAATACGATTTAATGCTGCTGATATGCCGACTAACAAGTCGTTTGGAGAGTAATGCAGCCTTAAATAAATTGCAAGATTTTCCCCCGGACGCTTGCATTATCAGCCTCCTGTGTTACAATCCCATCGAAATTTTTGCATGTTGTTTGAGTACAACTTGGGGCGAAATTGCACACAAATCGTTACCATTTAATTTTGCATGAGGGGGATCATTATGAGAAAAAGGATGCTTTGTATTCTGGCAGCACTGGCTGTCTCGGCAACTGCTGCTTTCGGCGGGGTTAAGGAGGGAAGCTTTTCGGTATCCCCGATGGTCGGCGGATACGTGTATGATGGTGGCACGTACCTTGATCCCGCACTGATTCTGGGACTTCGGGCCGGGTACAACTTCACGAAAAGCATCGGAGTCGAAGCACTGTACGACTACGCCACACCCACTGATGGTAAATACGGACCATTAACAAAAATCGCCATGCAGCGATACGGGGGGCAGGTGCTTTATCATTTTTTCCCGGATAGCATTTTTGTGCCGTATCTGGCAGCCGGCTATTCCGGTGTCAAATTTGACGGCAATGGCGTCAATAAAGCAACTCATGGCGCATTCGATTACGGGGCAGGCGCCAAGTTGTTTTTAACTGATGATATTGCCGTTCGGGCCGACCTCCGCCACATTATGTACGGGTATGACTCTGGAACCTACAATGACATGGAATTTTCGTTGGGAGCATATTTCCAGTTTGGAGCCGTTGCCCCTGTAGTAAAGGCGGTCGCGTCTACTCCTGCGCCAGAACCGGTTAAAGTCGTTGCGGCACCCGCACCTGAGTCGGTTCAAGCGGTTGTTACTCCTGCTCCAGCACCTGCCGTGGCACCCGTAGTTGTCGCAGCTGTTGTGACTCCCCCGGCAGATTCCGACGGTGACGGCGTGATTGACACACTGGACAAATGCCCCGGAACGCCGAAGGGAACTGCAGTAGACGCCAAGGGTTGCCCCGTGGAAACCACCGCGCGATTCTGCAACAAACCAGCCGCGATCGCCATTTCGTTTGCGACCAACAAAGCAGACGTTACAGCTGAATATTACAAGGAACTTGATACTGTCGGAAACTTCCTGAAAGGATTTCCCAATTCAAAAGGGACCATTGAAGGATATACCGACGCTTCCGGAAGTACGGCTACAAACCTGAAACTGTCCCAGGCCCGCGCTGAAAGCG
Source organism: uncultured Geobacteraceae bacterium (assembly GCA_903852495.1). Lineage (GTDB taxonomy): Bacteria > Desulfobacterota > Desulfuromonadia > Geobacterales > Pseudopelobacteraceae > JACRCG01. The sequence goes on from CAINRC010000065.1 coordinate 43,580, forward strand.
TACGGAGCTACATTGTCAAGAAGTTCGGGATCGACGGCAGCCGCATTACTGCCAAAGGTTACGGACCAGCCAAGCCGATCGCATCAAACAAAACCGCTGCCGGCAAAGCAAAGAACCGCCGCATTGAGGCCGTTTTCAGCTGCGAATAGGTTCAGCACAACTCCTGTAACAAACAGAGGGCCCTTCCGGATAAAATCGAAAGGGCCCTCTTTCTGTTGTGCACTGGCGTGATCTTATTTTTTTCGACGATCCTGAAGAGAAATAACCTTGGGCCCTCCCCCCTCCTGCCGCATTTTCTGAATACGTTCCTTCTCGGCGTTTTCCGCCTCAATACGCTCCAGTTCAACGGGAGAAACAACCGGTTCCAGGCGAAGCGGTGTCCCCCCCATGGTGAAATCGGCCCCTTCAATCTGGAATTCGTCCAGGATCCAGGTAAACACCTGCAATGGTGAGCTCAGTACCAACAATTTCACCTGCCACCAGCCAGGCTTGACGTCCGGTTCAATTTCCTCTACCCGTGCGTAAAAACCCGCTTTGTTGTCTACGTAAATAAGTACCAGATCGTGAACTATTGCCATTGTTTTTACCTATTACACCCTGGATTGTGATGACGTGCTCTCTTTTTCCGCCCAAAGGAGCAGTGGTGTTGCCAACCGCTCACCGATCAAACGTGTTGCTTCGTGGACCGTCTCACGCAGTATCTGCTCCTGCTCCGCACAGAGCAGTCTGGCCCGGGATGTCAACTTCCGGTCAATGCCGTCACAGACAAACAAAATACAGTCCGCCGGCCGCAATCCGGGTTCCATGGTACAGCCGGCATCGGTGCCGTAGGGGCAGACCGGTTTCCGGGTGAAATCTGCTACTGGTAGGGTTTGTGCGGCAAGACAGGCGAGTCCATCACATACATTCATCCGGTACTTGCCGTTCAGACAGCATTGCCCCTGGCATTCACAACAGATGGCAGCGGCATCAACAGCCGCAACAACTGCGGCAAGATCCTCTTTTGCTGCACGATAGCGGGCCAGCAGATCTGCCAGCACCTCCGAGGATTCCACCGGCAGGCTCGAAAGCAAAGCATTGAGGCGTGCCATCCCGAAATCCCATAACTGCGTATCGTCCACGCAAATCCTGCCTTGCTCGTTAGTTTCTATGGAAATTTTATTGGTTGAAGCAGTCCGTAAGCCGGGTTCTGTTCCCGGGTCGGGTTACCCCTTCCCGGGCGATGGCCATTCATCTGGGTATGCCGTTACCGACACCCTCAAGCAACCAACCCGGAGGCACGGGCGGGTCGCCCTTAACGCCTCCCTATTTGGTCTTGCTCCTGGCGGGGTTTACCTGGCATCCGGCGTCACCGCCGGACCCGGTGAGCTCTTACCTCACCCTTTCACCCTTACCTGCCGAGACAGGCGGACTTCTCTCTGTGGCACTTATCCCTGGGGTCACCCCCGCTGGACGTTATCCAGCGCCATACCCTGTGGAGCCCGGACTTTCCTCCCCCGAAAAATCGGCGGCGGCCATCTGGACTACTTCAACCAAACCGAATGCACGCATCCCCCTCAAGGGCCTCCAGCGTGCAGCACTACGTCACTATCCTACTGCTGCTGCAGCTTGAGAATCAGTATCCTCTGACAATGGGGGCACGCCAGTAACTCTTCGTATTTATACAGGTTGTTGTATAGCTGGGGCGGCAGGTGCATATTGCATCCCATGCAATACCCGTCACGGGCGATGGCAAGAGCCTGACCGCGACGCTGTTCCCGTAGAATAGTAAATCTCTTCACCAGACTGGCCGGAATCGCCTTTGCTACACCTTCCCGACGAGCCGTATCCGCGTTTATATCAGACTGTATCTTATTGATTTCAGACTGTTTCGCTTCAGTCCGCTTGGCAGAGTTTTCCGCAAGTTCATCAAGCTGGCCTTTTTTCGCGGCGAGTTCAGCGGACAGTGCTTCAATCTGGCCGATCTTCTGCAGCAGCAGCTCTTCAATATCAGTTACCTGCTTCCGTGCAGCGGTTATTTCACGACCGACCGCCTGGAATTCTTTGTTGGTCTTGATTTCCTTCATGTTTGTTTCGGATCTGGTGATATTTTCCAGCTCTGCGGCATGGGTGACTTCCAGCTCACTTTTTTCCGCTTCACGCTCTACCAAGCTCGTTTCCAGCTGAGTGACCTCATCCCGGACGACATCCACTCCCTGGTTTATACCGCTTAGTTCCGCCTGAAGACCGCTCTGACTGGCCTTAAGGACATCAATCTGCTGATCGATCTCCTGCAATTCTTCCAGCATGTCCAGTTTCTTTTTCAAAATAACTCTCCCTTGCTACAAATTGGTTTGACTGTTCCCGGTTATATTCGAAACGGATCTTTTTCCGTTTGGCACGCTGTTATCTGGCAATCAGTATAGCCGGCCTTTTCAAGCGCCAGGCCAAGTCGTTCCGTTATGTTTTGAACCATTATTATTTCCGTCGGAAAATGGCCGGCATCAATCAGAGCCAGACCCAGATCTTCGGCATCACGCGCCTCGTGGTATTTTACGTCACCGGTGACCAGCAGATCAGCACCTGAGCGGGCCGCTTCGCGCAGCAGTGATGCACCGCTGCCGCTGCAGAGTGCCACCTTTGAAATTTTGGCCTCCGGGTCGCCCACATAGCGCAGCATCGGTGCCGACAGCACCTTTCTAAGCCGGCCGGCGTACTCCGCCAGCGGCACCGGTTCCGCCAATCGCCCGATCCGCCCGATCCCCAGTTTTTCCCCCTCATTCAAAAGGGGGATAATGTCAAATGCCGGCTCTTCGTACGGGTGCGCTCCTAGCAACGCTTTCACGGCCCGTGCCGCCTCTGCCCGCGGTACCAGCATCTCAAGCCGCTCTTCCGGGGTCTGTGACGGAACCCCAACACTCCCGGTGTACGGCGAGGCCCCCTCAAGCGGGGTGAAGGTCCCGACTCCGCCTGCGGCGAAGGAGCAGTCACGGTAATTCCCCTGCTGCGCGGCAAACGGGAACAGTGCTACACGCACCTGTTCAAGGCATTCAACCGGAACAAATACGACCAGTTTTACCAGTTCGCACACGGTTGTCACCTTGAGCGGCACAGTAGCTGAAAGTCCGATTTTATCCGCCAGCAGATCGTTCAGACCGCCGCTGGCGATATCATAGTTTGTGTGCAGGGAGATTATGGACACCCCCCCTTTGATCGCCTTCTGGATGAGAGCGCCGTGCGGTGTTGCTGCTGAGATCGACTTGAGCGGTTTGAATATCAGGGGGTGGTGGGTAACCAGAAGTTGGCAGGAAGTGGCAATGGCAGAATCAACGGCAGCTGCCGTCGGGTCAAGGGCAACCATAACCCGATGGACTTCAGCAGAGGGGTCCCCGACCTGAAGTCCGGGATTATCCCACGTTTCCGCCAGCGCAATAGGAGCTATTTTGTTAATGATTCCAAGTATGTCTGAAATTTTTGGTGTTTTCATCGGCTAAAATCAAAAAGAGTGCAACCTTGCGGTGTGCACTCTCGTTGTGAGGTATGGTAACGTGATGTTTCCAAATATCTGGCCGGCATCCGGCGTATTCCCCTCGAAAAATGAAATGGTGGGCCCACCAGGACTCGAACCTGGGACCAACCGGTTATGAGCCGGTGGCTCTAGCCAACTGAGCTATAGGCCCGTAGGGGAGTTGAATAATAGAGGAGACCGGTATCACTGTCAAGCGATTTAGGGATTCCCGCTCCCACTCCCGGCAAATTATGCCCGGGAAAGAAAACGACCATCCCGCGTATCAACTTTGACTTTTTCACCCGCGTCAAGATACGGGGGAACACGGATTTTCAGCCCGGTTTCGAGAATCGCCTCTTTTGTTTCGGCTGTTGCCGTAGCATTTTTCATAACCGGCGGTGTTTCTGCCACGGTCAGCTCTACCGTCATCGGCAGATCGACATTGACCATACGCCCTTCGAACAGGCCAAGAATAACTTCTGTGCCGTCAAGCAGATACAGCGAAAGCGGTTCGAATTCATCGGCCGGCATTTCAAACTGCTCATAGTTTTCAAGATCCATGAACACCCCGTTACCGCCGTCGGCGTACAGGAACTGCCCTTTATGGCGTTCAAAATCGGCCTCGTCCACCTTGTCGCCTGAGCGGAAGGTTTTTTCCAGCACCTGACCGGTGATCAGATTACGGTATTTGGTCCTCACCATAGTGTTGGCGCCACGCGCCGTGGGTGAACTGATGGTGATATCGACGATCAGGCAGGGGGCCCCATCCAACTGAATGACAAGCCCTTTTTTAAAATCGGACGTAGAAAACATGACTGCTGATTCTCCTTGGTAAAATGTGTATGCGGCTCTATTTTTTTCGGTATTCCGCCGTCGGCCAGAACGGGATTCCGCCGCGCGGTGTGAATTCGCCCCGCACCGTCAGCCAGACCGGGTCAAGGAGCGCCACCAGATCGTTGCAGATACGGTTGACGCCGGCCTCATGAAACTCGCCGTGCATCCGGAAAGACCCGAGGTACAGCTTGAGGCTTTTGCTCTCAACACAGAGACCGCCCGGCTGGTAATCAATAACGATCTTCCCGAAATCCGGCTGGCCGGTCATCGGGCAGAGGCAGGTGAATTCAGGGCACTCGATATGCAGCGTCCCGACTGCGCCGGCAGGGTTCAGCTCACTCTGGGCGAACGGGCTTGGAAACGCTTCCAGCAGACCGGCATCCGGCTTGTCATAATTGTACGTGGTAGCGCCGGAACCGAGAGATTTCAGCTGTTCATGTAGTTCCATCAAATCACTTCCTGATCATGTAGTAAGAAGGCCGGCACTATACCAATGAAGCAAACAACGGGCAATCAATTTCATTCTGCAGCCAGCGGCAGAACGCTTCCCGCCTCCGGCATGATATAGCATCGCCACCCAGGGGGGAGCAGCCCGGCTGCCAGTTTCATCGCTTCGTCAAGAGTTTGTACCGGTATCATTCCCATTTCCTCAACCTGCTGCGATGGAAAGTCCGAAACCAGAATGATCCGGAAGCGCTGGGCTTTCTGGAGCAACGAGTACGCCGTCTGGCCGTTGATTTCGTACCCCGCCCGGAGCGCAGCTTCAAATTCATCCAGATGCTTATGGCGGAACCAGTTAAAAAACGTCCCGTTGCCGAAACCGTCGCGGCACTCAGCCAGGAGGATCATCACCCCCCCGTCCGTAAGAGCCTGCACCCCGTATTCCATGGCTTTGTGGGCCTGAATCAGGTTGATATCTTTCGGAAATCCGCCACAGGAAGCGATCACCAGATCACATTTTTTCGCCAGCGGATAGGCAAACTGCCGCCGGTAATAGTCACACCCCGCCTCATGGGCTTCCCGCCACTCTCCGCTGAATGCGGCGATGATGCGCTTGTCGGCGGTCAGCACCGTATTCAGGATGAAAGCAGGTTCCGCAAGGGCACACCCTTCAACCATTGCGCGGTGAACGGGATTTCCCTCCAGGTTGCCGGTAACCGCCAGATGGTTTTTACCGCTCCCCTCTCCCGGATTCAGCACGGCAAAGTGGCTGGCCATGCAGGCCGCACGACTGGCAATGCCGGGCAGAACGCTTTTGCGTCCGCCGCCAAAGCCGGCAAAATAATGAAAACCGATCGTGCCGGTCAGGATCAGGTGATCAGCCTCAACGGCACGACGGTTGATACTGACGCCGATTCCATTTGATGTCGTACCGATGAAAACCAGTGCGGCGGGATCATCGCATTCGTGATCAGCAACCCGTATCCGTCCGAACAGCGACCCGAGAATCTTCTGGTGCTCCTGCGCGGTCTGCTTCCGGTGAATGCCGAGGGCGATCAGAATTTCAATATCACCGTCGGCGATCCCCTGGCGGTTCAGACGATCCACCAGCAGCGGGAGGTATAGTTCGCTTCCGGTATATCGGGTGATGTCCGACGTGACAATCACCACCGTGTCACCCGGAGAAAAGGATAAAATGGTACGGTGACAGGCATCCAGCGCTGCTTCAATTATATCTGTAGGGGATTCTTCGCAGTCAATCGGCGGGGGGGTGATAACTCCCGCCAGGTGATCCGGCGGGAGGTCGAGAAAAAAAGTTGTTGCTCCGTATTTCAGTTCCATCTGGTGCAGGCCCGGTTAAATCCAGGCATCGCCACCGTCGTACTCGTAATCAGCGCCCTTGGTTTTAGGGGATACTTTGAACTTGGCTTCACGGGCAAGGCGTCTCATCCGCTCGGCGGCTGTTTCTCCCAGATCGGTGATTTTTCCGCGTATTTCGCAACCCGGCGCCGGGGCCAGAAGCAGAGCGGCAGCGGCACCGATTACGGCACCGGAAACAAAAGCGATCACAGCGGCAGCAGCATTATCATTGTTGGTGGACATAGCAGACTCCTTTATATGGCATATAAATAAACAAACGAAGCAGGCACTACGGTTCTAGCACAAAAGCCCGCCTTAATAAAAGTAAAAATTACAGTACCCGGGCCAGATGACGCCGGATCATATCCTCGAAATCAGCATCCCGGCTGCCGCTATAGACCAGGGATGAGCCGATCTCAGCCGCCAGTATTGCACAGAGGTATTTCCGGGGGAGCTTTCTGATCCGCTGCCGGTATGCGGCAGACTCCCGCAGCATACGCGGCAGATGGCTCAGAATGGTCTGCCGGAACGGGGCCTGCAGACAGAGCTCGGGGCGGGCCGAGAAAAACTCGAACAGCCGGGAATAGAGCGCATTGATGTTCTGGCTGATGGTTTCGGAAATTTCACTGCAGAGCAGGGTTCCACCTGATTCGGCCCGCCGTCGCAGAATCAGACGCGCCTCGTCGGCAGCCCGTTTTTCCAGGATCGTCAGCACGTCACCGGAGTACCGCTCCTTCTGCTCCATAAATTCACGCTCTGAAAGAAGCAGGTTGGCGATAATTTCATAGGATGATGAAATAACGCCGCATTTGTTGGCCGAAGCGTCACGCATCAGCACGACGCCGCTCTTCTGCAGCTGCACCCGTGCTTCCGGAGTGATGTAGGAGTTGGCTCCCTCGATGATTACCCCCGACGACGGGACGCCGTTTTCATCCAGAAACAGCTTCCAGTTTTCGCTGTCTATCGTCTCGGGCCTGCCGCCTGCCGGAATGAACAGATCGGCTTTTACGGTGAAGACCAGGCTGTTATACAGCCGGTTGAAATCATCAATATCCAGCCACTCGTCCAGAAGTGCGCCGGCGGTGCAAGTGATTTTATGGTGCGATTCCTTCAGACCGTCCACACGCCGCCCGGTGCGGTAAATGATGTAGCCCCCCTCCCCGAGGAAATCCGGGTTAAAGGCATCCAGATCATGGGCCAGGATAATGCGGCGCAGTTCGTCATGGTTGATGCCGTTCGGATCATGCAGTGCCGCAGTGCCGTCCAGTATAAGCCGGACCTCCACAGCCGGGCAGCGTTCCAGTAGTATGCGCAGGGAGTTGCCGGCCACATCACCGTTCGGCCCACCGGTCATCTTCAGGGAGAACCGGTCGCGCCGCATATCCAGACCGGCGGTCTCGGCCATGGTTATCTCGGCAAATGTCACGACACCGGTTGAGGTAACGCCATACTCCTTGTGATTGATACCGAAACGTTTGCTGGACATGATACCGACGCCAAGGATATAGCCCCGTTTTTTCGACAGGGCGGCGATCGCTTCGATCATGCCGTCATGCATATTCTCATCCGGGCCGATCTCAATCGGCTCGTCATCGCCGTAGTAATCCACAACGCGCCGATCCCTGGCTTTCCCGTTTTCGGTGATGAAAATATCAAGAAACGCGTTGGCGATACTGTACTGGAGTTTGTAGAGCCGGTAGTTTTCCGCCTCGCACCCGGCCGGAGACAGATCCGATGCATCCAGCACAACCGCCAGCTTCGAGCCCCCCTCGTAGATGTCCTTGTTCTTCAACTGCTGGGTGTTGGCCAGGACAAAAACTTCACGGAAAATGGTATTGGCCGAGGTGATATAATCATCGGCACTGCGGGCGATAACGGTGCGCCAGCCGCCCCGGGCGATGTCTGAAAATCCGACGTGATATCCGGCACCGAAACGGCTGAAGAAAAACGTCACGCGGAACGGAAGGGTTTCCGGCAGGTCGGCGATGAATTCCGGGCCGAGCTTGCGCAGATATGCCGGATCAAGCCGGAATGCCAGCGCCTGTTTCTCCACCACGAAAAAGTTGGTCTTGAGTGTGTGGGTGATCAGCAGCAGGCAGCAACGGTAGACCGCGCGTCTGATATCATCCAGCCAGCGGTGCCCGGTGTTGTACCCCGCAACAGCGCTCTGGACTTCAGCAAGGGCGGTGGCGTAGAGGTTCTCCCGGTCAAGGAGATCCGGATCAAAGCGGAGCCGGAAAAGCCGGATCATCAGTTGTGCCATTTCCGGGTGGTCGTAAAACGCACTCTGGACATCCTCCAGGCCGAAGCGATCCGGCAGACCGTGGGCCAGGCTGGTGTGACAGAAGGCGATACAGGCGTTGACCAGCGAAGCATCCTCTCCGGACAGAAGACCTTCGACGACATACTGCCGATAGGCCGGCGAAGAGATGGACAGTATCTGCGTCGTACAGAGCTCGCGTTTCAGGCGCGCCGCCAACGGACTTTCAGGTGAGATATCCTCGCCCTTGCGGCTGATGACCAGAAAAGAGCCAAGAAAGTAGGGGTGGACACCGTTTGAGATGGTCTGGCAGTAGGCCCGCCGGATACCGACATCAAGACGGTTGAATACCTCCAGCAGCTGCAGCAGGAACTCTTCCTGCGGGGGATTGCCGACGGCAAACAGCACGCGGGTTTCGTCACGTCCTTCTCGCTGAACCCGGGCGATATCAAGAAACAGCCCCCCCGAAGAATTACCGCTATCAAACAGCCAGATCAGATAGGCAATTCGGGTCGGCGGAGACATACGGATATAATTTTCGTTATTAAGCCAGAGGATCTTCAGCAATCGATCGAACTTTTTAAAGTCAAACGCGGGGAAGAATGCGCGCAATTCCAGGCGCACCTTTCGCACCAGAGCCTCCGGTATAGCAACCTTCCGCGTCAGGTCGATTTCATGATTCTGGCGGCGGTCAAACTCAAAACGCTGTACCTCCAGCTCATGCCCGGTGCCGGGCATTTCCGCATTGGAGTGGGAAAACATGGCATAGGAGATTTCCCGTTCCCCTACCCGGCGCAGAGTACTGTAAAGGGAACCGGGACGATTACCGCAGGCGATAACCAGCCGTTTTTCCTGATCGGTGAGGATCAGATGGCGGTTCTCTTTCAGATGCTTCATTTCCCTGGCCAGCAGGGTCAGGGCATCCTCGTCGTCAGCCATGGCCTGAAAGAAATAGGGGCTCATGTGCTGCTGAAGCCAGGCGGCATTTTCTTCTGCGACAGCACGGGATGCATGGGTGGATTGACGGATGAGCGTTGACAGATGCATGGTCGATGGTCTCCCCGAGAATATAAGTGTTTACAGTATAGCGCCATATTTGTAATCGGCAACGTTTTAGTGTGACAATGGCCGTCAAAGCTTTTCTTGACCGTATACGGCTGAATTGCTATAGTCGCGCCGCAAATTCCATCCCAGACTGTAACAGGAATATCTCAGTGCCCGAACGACTTTGCACGATCCAGCCAAAAACAAACGGCACCGCCGTTGTGACAATTCCGGGCGGCCGGAACAGTTCTGCCAGAAATCTGCTGGAGGCACTGAAACGTCAAACAACTGCGCTGAGCGCCAATCGTGACATCAAAGGGTTCATTATAACCGGTTCCGGAAGCGGATTTTGCTGCTGCCCGACTGAGAGAAGCGCGTCGTTCCAGGATGCGGCGGCGCTGTCCGGCTTCGGCCAGCAGGTCATGTTCAGCCTGGAAAAAATTGGTAAGCCATGCATCGCAGCAATCGAGGGAGAATGTTCAGGCTTGGGACTGGAACTGGCTCTTGCGTGCGACTTTATCGTGGCATCCGGTAACGCATCCTTCGGTTTTCCGGGCATTGCGTCGGGATTGATTCCGTTCTGCGGCGGCAGCCAGCGGCTTGCCCGACTGGTGGGCAAATCACAGGCAAAAGAGATGATCTACAGCGGCGACCTGATGCCTGCCGGGGAAGCCCACCGCATCGGCTTGATAAATCATCTGTACCCGGACGGGGAAGCGGTGGCCCGTGCAGAAGAGCTGCTTGCACATATCTGCACCCGCAGTCCGAACGCCATCCGCATAGGCGGCGAAATCGTCAACGCCGGTTACGATATCGATCTGCACACCGCATGTATGCTGGAGCGGGATGCCTTTGCCCTCTGCTTTTCAAGTTTCGACCAGCGCGAAGGGATGCAGGCGTTTCTGGACAAGCGGCCGCCGCTTTTCAAGGGAGAATAGGCCATGTCGCTGAAGCAGGGCCATGTCCAGGTATATACCGGTGACGGCAAGGGAAAAACCACCGCTTCCCTCGGACTGGCGCTGCGGGCGGTGGGCCGTGGCCTCAAAGTCTGTATGTTCCAGTTCATCAAAGGGGGGGGGCGCTACGGCGAACATCTGGCAGCCGAAAAGCTCGCGCCTCAGCTGACCATCATCCAAAGCGGCAGACCGGGGTGGGTAAATACCAAAGATATTACCGAAGATCGCCGTGTGGCGCAGGAAGCGTTCGCCCGGGCTGGAGAGCTGCTGACGTCCGGTGAGTTTGATATTTTTATCTGCGACGAAATCAACGGTGCCGTCGCCTTCGGCCTGATTGACGTTGAACAGGTGCTGGAGTTGATCAGCAGCAAACCTGCACAGACGGAACTTGTGCTCACCGGACGCAATGCCCATGAGCGGGTGATCGAAGCAGCGGATCTGGTGACCGAAATGCGGGAAATAAAGCATTACTATACAGCGGGAGTTCCGGCAAGAACCGGAATCGAGATGTAGGACTTGAAATAAATCATTTAGTTATCATCGGGAGGAATCAACCATGGCTGAAAGAACATTACGAGTACTTGTCGGTAAACCGGGATTGGACGGCCATGACCGTGGCGCGAAAATAATTGCCCGGGCTTTTCGTGATGCAGGGTTCGAGGTCATTTACACCGGCCTCCATCAAACTCCGGATCAGATCGTGTCCGCAGCTATTCAGGAAGATGTGGACTGCGTCGGTCTCTCGATCCTGTCCGGTGCCCACAACACCCTGCTGCCAAAGGTCATGCAGATCTTCAAAGAAAAAGGTGTTGATGACATTAAGGTCTTCGGCGGTGGCGTTATTCCTGAGGACGACATTCCGGGGCTGAAAGCGGCCGGCATCTGTGAAGTGTTTACCCCTGGCACCTCAACCGAAGACATCGTCGCCTGGGTAAAAACCAATGTGAAGCCCCGGGCCTGATGCCCTTTAAAAAGCTCCGCATAGAAACGGCAAACCGGGTCGGGTATATTTTACTCGACGCCGGTTCGCGCTTCAACAAACTCTCCATTACCACCATCCGGGAACTGAAACGCGCCTTTACCCAGGTTGAGGAGGATGACGCCGTGAATGTCGTCGTTCTCAGCGGGTACCCCGGCGAGTCCTTTGCCGTCGGGGCCGACATCGGCCAGATGGTACACTTCTCCCCCGATGAAGCCTTCCACTTTGCTGAACTTGGCCAATCACTGTTTGCCCGGATCGAATCCTGCTCCAAACCGGTAATTGGAGCCCTGAACGGCATCACCATGGGGGGCGGCTGTGATCTGGCCATGTCATGTGATATTCGCATTGCCCGGGAAAGCCTCATGATTGCCCACCCCGGTGCCCGGCTCGGCATCATAACCGGCTTCTGCGGCACCCGCAAACTGCCCCGTATTGTCGGCAAGAATGCTGCCCGGGAAATCTTTATGACCTCTGACCCCTGCGACGCGGCCACCGCCCTGCACATGGGACTGGTGGACAGGGTGTACAGCAGCGATGACTTCTGGCCGAAGACCGTTGCGTACGCTGAACAGGTCGCCAGGCATCCCCTAACGGCGCTCTCCGCAGCAAAACGTCTCATCAATGCCGCCGAAGACACCGACCTGCGCACCGGCTGCCTGCTGGAGCGGGAAACGGCGACCCATATCAACTCCCTTCAACAACATCTTCAGTAGCCCTCCTCTAACACCCATCAATGTGCCGTATTTTTTTGCATAAAATATTGCCAATCTTTGTATTCGCACTCCCCCTATGCAGGCTATTTTGCTCACAAATAGGGCAAAACATCTCCATTTATCCTGTAGACAGACGCATTTTTGCCCAATAAATTTGCATTTGATTCATTTTTGTGCTATCGAAGCACAATAAATAATCACGCAGGGGGACACTATGGCAAAGGTTGACGTTAAAATCGAAGGGATGTATCAGGAAGTTCTTAAACGGAACCCGGGGGAGACCGAGTTCCACCAGGCGGTTCTTGAAGTTCTGGAGTGCCTTGGGCCGGTTGTGGTCAAGCATCCGGAGTACCTGGAACGGAAAATCATTGAACGTATCTGTGAACCGGAACGCCAGATCATATTCAGAGTCCCCTGGCAGGATGATAATGGCATTGTTCACATCAACCGCGGCTTCCGGGTCGAATTTAACAGTTCACTGGGACCGTACAAGGGCGGGCTGCGCTTCCACCCATCCGTGTACCTGGGAATCATCAAATTCCTCGGTTTTGAGCAGATTTTCAAAAACTCCCTGACCGGCCTGCCGATCGGCGGCGGCAAGGGCGGATCCGATTTTGACCCCAAGGGTAAATCCGATGACGAAGTCATGCGTTTCTGCCAAAGTTTCATGACTGAGTTGTACCGCCACCTTGGCGAACACACCGACGTTCCAGCCGGCGATATCGGAGTGGGCGGCCGGGAGATCGGCTACATGTTCGGCCAGTACAAGCGCATTACCAACCGGTATGAGCCGGGTGTACTCACCGGAAAAGGTCTCACCTGGGGTGGATCACTGGTACGCACCGAAGCCACCGGGTATGGAGCAACCTTCTTTGTCAACGAAATGCTGAAAGCACGCAAGGATTCCTTTGAAGGCAAAACCTGTCTGGTTTCCGGATCCGGCAATGTTGCCATTTACACCATCGAAAAGATCCACCAGTTGGGTGGCAAATGTATCGCCTGCTCAGACTCCAACGGAGTTATCTATCACGAGAAGGGTCTTGACCTTGATCTGATCAAGCGGCTTAAAGAGGTCGAACGCCGCCGCATTTCCGATTATATTGCCGTCCATAAGGAGGCAAAATACATCGCTGGCGGAAACATCTGGGACATTCCGTGCCAGGTCGCCATGCCATCAGCCACCCAGAATGAGATTAACGGCAAGGATGCCGCCACGCTGGTGAAAAATGGCTGTATAGCTGTCGGTGAAGGTGCCAACATGCCGACCACCCCTGAGGGGGTAAAGGTTTTCCTGGAAGCAAAAATCGCTTACGGCCCCGGCAAAGCTGCCAATGCCGGCGGCGTAGCCACCTCGGCACTTGAAATGCAGCAGAATGCCGGCCGTGATTCCTGGAGTTTCGAATACACCGAGAAGAAACTGGAAGACATCATGATCAACATCCACCGCAACTGTTTTGAAACAGCAGACGAGTACGGTGCACCGGGCAATTACGTCCTCGGCGCCAACATCTGCGGCTTCATCAAGGTGGCCAATGCAATGGTTGCCCACGGCATCATCTAGCGGGAGTTTTTTTTACAAGGCATAAAAAAAGCCCGGTTTACGCCGGGCTTTTTTTATTGGTTGGTGAACAGACTACAGCAGGGCATCAATACTTCGTAATCCTTCCAGTGCGCCGCACGGCAGGGAAATATGGGGCGGCTTTATCTCCGGTTCACGGGGGTTGATGCGAATAACCGTAGCATGTACCTGATTCCAGCCGATGCGTTCCGATGTTGCGCGGATGGTCGGTATGGCGCTCCCCGCGCCCATCTCAATCACCGCAATGCGGCGGTCGGCGTGCGTGGCCAGAAACCGGTCAAAGGCGCGCCCCTGAATGTGCGTACGATCCGACAGCCAGGAATAGTCGCCAAACATGAGGATATTGGGGCGACTTATCTCGCCACACCCGCCGCAGCGCGGCAGCGGATGATGAGCGCGCATACTCCCCTGATCGACCCTGATGATCTCATCGTTGTGCCAGATTTGGTTGCTGCATGGTGTTTGGCACTGCAGCCGGTGAATCGAACCGTGTACTTCTAAAATGCGCTCTTCTATGTACCCCGCCTTCTGAAACTGGCCGTCCACATTGGAGGTTACCACAAAGTAATCGGCACTGTTCCGCTTGATCCAGGAGCTGATGATATGAAAACCTTCATGGGGGATCGTATCCCGGTACAGGTTGGTGCGATGCCCGTAAAAGCCCCAGGCGAAGGAGGGATCTGCGGCGAAATGCTCCGGGTTGGCACATTCGATAAATGAAATTCCCAGCCGCGCATAGGCCGGATATGCCTGCCAGAACCCACGATCCCCACGAAAGTCAGGCAGGCCTGAGTCCACGCCCATCCCGGCTCCTGCAGTAACAACAAAGACTTCAGCATCTCTGATTATGGCAGCGGCATGCTCAAACAGGGTAACACTCCTCTCCCGGCGTCATTATACCCCGGTCGTTCTTTTGAACGCTGCTACAAAGGGGTTAGCCGGCTGAGCCATAACCTCTTGCGGCGTTCCCTCCTGCACTATTTTTCCCCGATCCATCACCACCAGACGATCAACAACGTGAAAAGCTTCAATGCGGTCGTGCGTTGCAATTATTGCTGCCGTTCCCGATTCGTGCAGGATCCGGCCGAGATCTTCCGCCAGAACTATTCGGGTCGGCAGATCAAGACTGGAAAAGGGCTCGTCCATCAGGAGCAGTTCCGGCCGGACGGCAAACGCCCGTGCAAGACTCACCCGCTGGGCTTCACCTCCGGAGAGCTTCTGTGCGGAGCGTCCAGCCAGATGGCCCACCCTGAAGAGTTCCAGGCTGTCACGGGCTCTGTCTCGCGCTTCAGCCCTTCCCTTACCACGGATCCGCAGTCCCTCGGCAACATTGTCAAGAACCGTTGTGTCAAAGAGCAGCGGTTCCTGAAAAACCACCGCTATCCTGCGGCGGTACGCCATTTCAGTCCGGGGCACAACCTCTGCCCCCTGGAAACGGATGATGCCGCCGACCCGCTCTATCAGGCAGGCAAGACCAAGAAGCAAACTCGATTTGCCGGCACCGTTCGGCCCGACAATCGCCACCTTTTCTTCGGCGTGCATGGAAAAAAAGGGCATTTCCAGCACCTGAACCCCTCCGCGCCGGATCCGGAGATTTTCGACTTCGAGGAAGCTGCTCATCGCGGCCGCTCCCGCTGCTGGATTACCGTCAGCAGATAGTTAACACCAAAGGCCAGTATTAGCAGGATCAGCGACAGGGCAATCGCCACATCGAAATTCCCCTTGCCGGTCTCCATGACCGTGGCGGTCGTCAATACCCGCGTTTGCCCTTTGATATTCCCCCCCACCATGAGCGACGCCCCCACTTCGGAAATCACGCCGCCAAAACCTGCCATTACGGCAGCCAGCAGCGGCAGGCGCGCCTCCCTGACCAGTATCCAGACCAGCTGAAAACGGGTTGCCCCGAGTGCCAGCACCTGAAGTTTCAGATTTGCCGGGAGCGACTGGATGGATGCGATGGTGATGCCGGTCACAATCGGTGTGGCAATGACCGCCTGGGCCAGGATCATGGCTGACGGTGTGTAGAGGATTTCAAGAAAGCCGAGCGGCCCGTTGCGCCAAAGGAAAATGGTCACAAAGAGACCAACGACAACCGGCGGCAGCCCCATTCCGGTGTTGACCATACTGATTATGAAACGACGTCCGGGGAAGTTTGCCAGTGCCAGCAAGGTACCGGACGGGATGCCGAGAACAAGACTTACAAAAGTTGCGCTGCAGGAGACCTTGAGCGACAACAGCGTGACGGCGGCCACCTCGCCATCAAATGAGGCGATCAGTTGCAGCGCCGTCAGTATCCCATCGATAATCAGATCCATCAGAGGCCAAGCGAAGCGGGATTACGCCCGGCATCGGGGAAGAAGAGCGGCGCACCGTACGTGCTTATGCCAAAGCGGCCGATGGCCTCCTGGCATTTTCCAGAAACCATGAAGTCAGCAAAGGCCCTGCCCCCTCGTGCGTTCACCTTGGGCCACTTGACGGGATTGATTTCAATAACGTGATATATGTTCAGCAACCGACTGTCCCCCTCTGCCAGAATCGTCATGCCGAGATTCTTCTTGAGGGCCAGGAACGTGGCACGATCCGTAAGGGCGTATCCTTTTTTTTCCGCCGCCACATTCAGCGTCTGCCCCATGCCCAGGCCGGTCTGCTGATACCATTTTTCCCGTTCCGGATTTATACCCGCTCCTTTCCAGAGCGTTTTTTCCTTGGCGTGGGTACCCGAGTTATCGCCGCGCGAGGCGAACAGGGAGCCGCTTGCGGCAATCCGCTTCAGAGCTTCAACGGCACTGACCGACTCCTTGATTTTGGCCGGGTCAGACGCTGGACCAACGATGACAAAATCATTGTGCATCACCAGCCGGCGACCGGTGCCGAAACCATCAGCCATGAATTTCTTTTCGGCATCGGGCGAATGCACCAGCAACACATCAGCTTCCCCCTTTTCACCCATCTTCATAGCCTGTCCGGAGCCGACCGAAATAGTCTTCACCTGATAGCCGCTTTCTTTCTCAAAAGCCGGTATCAGGACATCCAGCAGCCCGGAATCCTGGGTGCTGGTGGTGGTGGCCAGAATGACGGCGTTAGGCGCCGCTCCTGAAGATACGGCATTCAGCAGCATGACCAGCAGGACCAGTACAAAGCATTTTTTCATGATTACACCCCACACCCTTGGATTGATAAAGTAAAACGCCCCTACTCTCGGGAGAAAAAGGGGCGTGTTTGAACTATTTTCAGTGGCACGTCCAACACAAGTTCCTCTTTTTGCGAACGGGCGATGTTGTTTCCGCTGGCGTCCACACATGAACTTTTTTCACCGGCAGGCGCTACGATTTTGAGATCGGAATTTGTTCGGCACTATATCGGGAAGGGTCCCTACTGGCAAGCAGTTAAACAGGTGGTTATGCCGAAGTTCCCCGCCCAGAGACTACCCCTGTAGGGCGCAAAACTCGCGCCCTACAGGGACACCGCAGATCAGAAAAAGCCGAGCGCTTTCGGACTGTAGCTGACCAGCAGGTTCTTGGTCTGCTGATAGTGATCAAGCATCATTTTGTGCGTTTCTCTGCCAATACCCGATTCTTTGTAACCGCCGAATGTCGCATGGGCGGGATACGCATGATAGCAATTGGTCCAAACGCGGCCGGCCTTGATAGCACGCCCCATTCGATAGGCGGTGCTGCCGTCACGCGTCCAAACGCCAGCGCCGAGACCGTAGAGGGTCTCGTTTGCCAGAGCCAAGGCATCTGCCTCGTCTTTGAAGGTGGTTACAGCCACCACCGGCCCAAAGATTTCCTCCTGAAAAATACGCATCTTGTTATGTCCCTTGAACAACGTCGGCTGGATATAGTACCCGCCAGACAGCTCGCCATCCATGTGAGTGCGATCACCACCGGTGAGGCAGTGTGCTCCTTCCTGCCTCCCGATCTCCATATATGACATGATCTTGTTCATCTGCTCCACGGACGCCTGGGCACCGAGCATGGTGTTTGTATCGAGAGGGTTTCCTTGAATTATGGCTTTGACACGTGCAAGCACCCGCTCCATAAACTTGTCATAGATAGATTCGTGGATCAGCGCCCGCGAGGGGCAGGTGCATACTTCCCCCTGGTTGAAGGCAAACAGCACCATGCCTTCAATAGCCTTGTCGAGGAAGTCATCGTCAGCCGCCATAATATCAGCAAAAAAGATGTTGGGGGACTTGCCTCCCAGTTCCAGAGTCGCGGGGATCAGGCTCGTTGCAGCCGCTTGGGCGATGACGCGTCCTGTTGCAGTCGACCCGGTAAAGGCGATCTTGGCAATGCGGCGACTGGTCGCCAATGGCATACCGGCTTCACGGCCATAGCCGTTGACTATGTTAAGTACTCCGGGAGGTAAAATGTCGGCAATCAGTTCGGCCAGGATCAGAATGCTTATGGGAGTTGATTCGGCCGGCTTGAGCACTACGCAGTTACCGGCACCGATCGCAGGAGCCAATTTCCAGGCCGCCATCAAAATCGGGAAGTTCCAAGGTATGATTTGCCCAACGACACCAAGTGGTTCGTGAAAATGATAGGCAACCGTATTTTCGTCAATTTCACTGAGGCCTCCTTCCTGGGCACGCAAGCAGCCAGCGAAATAGCGAAAATGATCAATCGTCAGTGGAATATCGGCGTTCAACGTTTCACGGATCGGCTTGCCGTTATCAACTGTCTCGGCGTAGGCCAAAAGCTCCAGATTTGCTTCAAGACGATCAGCGATTTTCAGCAGCACATTGGCACGATCAGCGGCTGGGGTCCGCCCCCACTTATCGGCTGCGGCATGAGCGGCATCAAGTGCCAGTTCTATATCAGCTGCACCGGAACGGGCAGCTGATGTATAGATTTTACCGGTAATGGGGGTGACCACATCAAAGTATTCGCCCTTGACCGGCGGAACCCACGTACCACCGATAAAATTTTCATATCTGGTTTTGTACTGAATCTTTGCTCCCGGCTGTCCTGGAAATTCGTAAATCATGGCATCTCCTCCTGGTGTAGTGTCTGCCGCACATGAAAGCGGCGCAATTACGCTGAATTTATGGTCGGAGTCTGAACAGCCGGTAGAATTCAACCGGGCCGGATACCCCACTTCTTTTCTAAACAAACGTGCCTGAAAGTAAATGTAACATTATTTTATTATTTTACATACCGTTATTTATTGTCAGTTAATTGCAATAAAAACAGTTTCTTATAAAACTTTTTCAAAAACATTTTTAAAGAGCTCTGGCTAGGTTAAGCCATACATTCATGATAAATATACTTTTAATAGCGTTGTATTAGTTACTTGAAATATGAGTAAAAAACGTCGGTACCATTTATAACTACCTTATTTATTTCAATAATATATTTGATGTGTAAAATACAAACATTCGTAAACATATACTGTTTAAAAAACCGCAGACCTACTTAAGCGCTCTGCGGAGCGGGATATTGGGAAGCTGAAACAGTGCAAATCTGATCGCGGCAATCCATAATACGCACCCCGAGCCAATCCCGCTTTTGCAGTTGACACCTAAATTTTAGTACTGTATTTTTTGCGTGTTACGAAATTAATTTTTGTCACCACACCAAAGGGCTTCAACTATGCACATGGCAGATGCGCTGCTGTCACCGGCGGTCGGCGGGACAATGTGGGTTTTTTCAGCAGCCGCCATCGCCTTCTGCTCCAGAAAAGTCCGCAGCGGGCTGGATGACCGCAAGATACCGTTGATGGGTGTTCTCGGTGCATTTATCTTCTCGGCGCAGATGGTCAACTTCACCATTCCGGTCACCGGCTCCAGCGGCCATCTCGGCGGTGCCCTGATACTTTCCATTCTGCTCGGGCCGTATGCCGCCTTCCTGACGATCGCTTCCGTGCTGGTTGTCCAGGCGTTCTTTTTTGCCGACGGTGGATTGCTGGCCCTCGGCTGCAACATCTTCAACATAGGGTTTTTCCCGGCCTTTATCACCTACCCGCTCATCTACAAAAAAATCATCGGCAATTCACATTCAGCAGCCAGAATATCAATCGCATCGCTGTCCGCCGCAGTTATCGGCCTGCAGCTAGGTGCCCTTGGAGTTGTTACTGAAACGGTTTTTTCTGAAATCTCGTCACTCCCCTTCTACCCCTTTGTCGCAATTATGCAGCCGATCCATCTGGCAATCGGCGTTGTGGAGGGGTTGGTCACTGCGTCGGTCATCACCTTTGTACACACCATACAACCGGAAATTCTGCAACATGCCATGACGAGACAGGCGACGGGCGGCAACCCGGTACGAATCCTTGCCTTCTGTTTCCTGACCGCCGCACTGTTGACGGGCGGAGCGGTATCCTGGCTCGCCTCAGGGCACCCTGACGGCCTTGAGTGGTCTCTGCAAAAAGTCACCGGACAAACGGAGCTTGCCGCACCCGCAGGGGGAGTGCACAGAACACTGGCCATTCTTCAAGATAAGACCTCCGTTCTGCCGGATTATTCATTCAAGCGGCCTTCCGGAATAAGCCGGGGGGATACGCCCGCTGCAGCGGCACCAGTCCAAGGGAAAGAATCGGGTAGAGACAGGCTCGGTACCACTGTTTCCGGTATAGCTGGCGGGATGTTGGCTTTGGCCGTAGCGCTGCTGGTCGGCTTTGCGCTCAAGCGCAGGGGTCAGCCGGGAGGAACCGTCGCCGAATCAGGCAGATAACTGTTGTCACACGCCAACAATCCACCTTGACACCCCGCAGACGGCATGGTATTTCAGCAGTACTATTTTCATTGATGGTAGTATGACAATTGAATAACGGATCACGGTGCCCAAACGGGCTTGATAGGGAAGAGGGGTGCAAATCCCCCGCGGACCCGCCGCTGTAAGCGATGACAAAGGGCATTACGTCACTGGCCGAAAGACCGGGAAGGCGCCTGGAGGATGATTCGTGAGCCAGAAGACCTGCCATTGATCCTTACCACTAGATTTCCCCGGGGGACCGGGAACGTGGAACAGACGTAATGTGACTTTAAATACGAAAAGTCCGCATACTGCCTTCGCAGATGCGGACTTTTTTTGTGTTTCGCCAAACAATCAGGAGATGCACCATGCATATTATGGAAGGTTTTTTGCCGGTAACACATGCCATTGGCTGGACTCTGGCTGCCGCACCGTTCGTCGGCTACGGGCTCCACACGATCAAAAAGAGCGTGCGGGAAAACCCTGAGCGGCGGATGCTGCTGGGCGTGGCAGCAGCCTTCACCTTTGTCCTCTCCGCTCTGAAACTGCCATCGGTCACCGGCAGCAGTTCCCATCCGACCGGCACCGGCCTGGGAGCGGTGCTGTTCGGACCGACCGCCATGGCCCCCATCGGCGCCGTAGTACTGCTGTTTCAGGCGATCCTGCTGGCCCACGGCGGCCTGACGACTCTTGGTGCAAATATCTTTTCCATGGCGGTGGTCGGCCCGTTTGCTGCAGCGGCCATCTTCCGTCTCGCCAAAGGGCTGAAACTCCCCTTCGGGCTGTCCATCTTCCTCGCAGCATCCCTGGCAGACCTGCTGACCTATATCACCACCTCGGCACAGATGGCTCTGGCGTTTCCTGATCCGGTGGGCGGATTCGCCGCCTCGTTCATCAAATTTTCCGGAGTTTTTGCTGTTACCCAACTACCACTGGCAATCATTGAAGGACTTCTGACGGTCGTGGTGATGAACTCACTCATCCGCTACAACGCCAGAGAGCTTCAGGACATGAAGATCACTACAGCACAGGCAGCAGAGGCATGAAACGCTTTCAGAACATGCTGCTGGTGATTGCGGTGCTCGCTCTGGCGGCACTGCCGCTCTGGACAGTAAAAAGACCCGCACCAGGGCCGGACGGCACGCACGCAGCACTATTCGTCGGCAGCGATGACAAGGCAAAGGAACTGGCAGGCAGCATTTCACCCTCCTATACACCGTGGGCAAAACCGTTGATAGAGCCGCCGGGGGGTAGAGCAAGCTCCCTGCTTTTTGCTCTGCAGGCCGCCCTGGGTGCCGGATTTATCGGCTATTATATCGTTATTTCTAAAACACGTGCCAGGACACGCCGGGAAACCGGCTCGGAAACCGGGTGCTGACCGAGCTTTCAGCCTATACAAACCGCTGGCGCCGGGTTCCCCCTGCCGCCAAGGGTTTGTTTTCATTCTGCGGCATGGTTGCGGCCTTTGCCGCATGCTCTCCCCGATCAGCACTGCTGGTGGCACTACTCCTGTCGGCTGCCACGATACTGGGCGCCGGCGTCCCTGCACTTCGCTATCTGCGGATAGCAACGCCGGCGCTTCTTTTTCTGCTGGCCAGCGGCCTGTCACTGCTGGTTTCACTTGATTTCGGCGGCTCAAACGGCGGGATTTCAGCCCATCTGGCCGGGTCTGAGCTGTCCCGTATCGCCCAGGTATCCTGCCGCTCTCTCGCCTGCCTGACCGCCCTGCTCTTTCTGGCGCTGACGACGCCGCTTGTGGACATAGTTTCCCTGCTGCGCCGCTGCAGATTGCCGGACACCCTGCTCGACCTCATGACCCTCTGCTACCGCACTCTCTTTGTTATGTCTGAAGCGGTGCACGAAACAACCACCGCCCAGTCTGCCCGCCTCGGATATGCCTCATTTAGACTTTCCCTCCGCTCACTGGGTGGACTGGTCGCCAACCTGTCCGTCCAGGTCTGGCAACGGAGCCAAGCGCTGCAGCTGGCCGCACTGGCACGCAACAATGACGGTGCGCTCCGTTTTCTGGGACCGGAATATCCGGACTCTGGCCGCGCCATCTCCGGTGCGGCAATTTCCGGCATCCTCCTGATTGTTCTCGCGGTGACATTGCCATGACCGCTGCCATCTTGAGTCTTGCAGATGTTTCCTATCGCTATCCTGACGGCACACAGGCCCTCAACAACTGTTCCCTGACGATAAACCGGGGCACGCGCACCGCCGTACTGGGCGCCAACGGCGCCGGCAAAACGACCATGTTCCTGCACCTGAACGGGATTCTACACCCTTCCGCCGGGCATCTCCTTTGGGAGGCTACCCCGCTTGATTACAGCCGGAGCGGCTTGAGAACGCTCCGTTCGCGGGTCGGCCTGGTGTTCCAGAATCCGGACAGCCAGCTTTTTTCAGCCAGTGTGCGGGAGGATGTTTCTTTTGGCCCGATGAATCTTGGGCTGACGGACAAAATCGTGCGGGAACGGGTGGAGGAAGCGCTGCACGCCGTAGGGATGACAGAATCTGCCGACAAACCGGTGCACAACCTGAGTTACGGCCAGAAAAAGCGGGTCTGCATCGCCGGCGTACTGGCAATGCAGCCTGAAGTCGTCGTCCTTGACGAGCCGATGGCCGGCCTGGACGCCACCATGCAGGAAGAATTCACGGCCGTACTCGAACGTCTGCACGGGGCCGGAATGACGATCGTCGTTGCCACCCACGACCTTGATTTTGCCTATGGCTGGGCAGACCAGGCGATCGTGATGCGCTCAGGGGGGGTGCTGGCCTGCGGCTCCCCGGCGGAGGTGCTCATGCAGAGGGATGTGCAGGACGAACTGGGGGCGGTGCCGCTGGTGGCGGAAATTTCCCGTCAGCTCTCCTTGATTGGAATTGATCTTCGTGATAATGGATATCTACCGCGCAGTAAAAGCGAACTGCTGAAGGCGATCAGTTCGCACACGAGACAGGAGAACACACCATGATTATCGTCACCGGGGGGGCGGGCCTTATCGGCAGCGCCGTGGTTCAGCACTTGAACCGGCTTGGCAGGGAAGACATCCTGATTGTTGATCATCTAGGTCACACGGACAAATGGCGCAACCTGGTGCCGCTCCGTTTTATGGATTACCTGGAGAAGGATGCCTTCGAGCGCATTCTGGACGATGGTTCCCTGAAGAAACGCCTGCCGGGAGGGCGAAATCTTGAGGCCGTTGTCCACCTTGGCGCCTGCTCGGCCACGACTGAACCGGATGCCACGTATCTGGTCAGGAACAACTTCGAATATTCCCGCAAGCTGGCCCTCTGCGCTCTGGCTGCGGATGCCCGCTTTATCTACGCCTCCAGCGCCGCAACCTACGGGGACGGGGAACATGGCTTTGTTGACGACATCAGCCAACTGCCGCTGCTGCGACCGATGAACATGTACGGCTATTCAAAGCAGCTGTTTGACCTGTGGGCACTGCGCCAGGGGCTGCTTGACCGGATAGTCGGCATTAAATATTTCAACGTGTACGGCCCTAATGAACAGCACAAAGGGGAAATGCGCTCCCTCGTTCTGAAAGCGTTCGAGCAGATCAGCACAACCGGGACACTCCGGCTGTTCAAGTCGCATCGCCCGGAGTATGGCGACGGCGAGCAACTCCGTGACTTCATCTATGTTAAAGACGCAGCGGCCATGACACTTCATTTTCTCCAGCACCGGAGCGACAGCGGCATCTTCAACGTGGGGGGCGGCACCACCGTCAGCTGGAACCGTCTGGCCCGGGCCGTCTTCAACGCCATGGAGCGCCCGGTAAGCATCGACTATATCGACATGCCGGAATCGATCCGCGCCACCTATCAGTATCTGACCTGTGCCGACACATCCAGGATCCGTTCTGCCGGCTATCAGGCTTCAGTCACTCCGGTTGAGGAGGCGGTGGCCGACTATATCAGGAATTATCTTGTCACCGGCAAACGACTGGGTGACTGAAATTCAGGCTTCCCGCATTTAACACAGAAACAAGCCGGTTATGTAGAATCGCCCGTCGCACCATTACTTCAACAGCAGGTATTGCCATGTCCCTCGCAGAACAGGTGTTAGAAGGAAATATCCGCGCCGCCGCCAGGCTGATGCGCGACATCGACGATGGCCGCCCGGAGGCGGTCGAAGCCCTGAAACAGCTGTACCCCCGCACCGGAAACGCCTTTATCATCGGCATAACCGGCCCTCCGGGAGCCGGCAAGTCAACAC
Organism: uncultured Geobacteraceae bacterium; assembly: GCA_903852495.1. Lineage (GTDB taxonomy): Bacteria > Desulfobacterota > Desulfuromonadia > Geobacterales > Pseudopelobacteraceae > JACRCG01. Next base: position 68,155 of record CAINRC010000065.1, read on the forward strand.
TGGTCGATCAGCTGACCGCCTCATTCCGCACACGGGGCAAAAAAGTCGGCGTTGTCGCCATCGACCCCACCAGCCCCTTTACCGGCGGCGCGATTCTGGGCGACCGCATCCGTATGAACCGCCACTCCTGCGACGAAGGGGTCTTTATCCGCAGCCTGGCCACACGGGGGGCGCTTGGCGGCCTTTCGCGCTCGACCTCGGACGTGGCTCTGGTTATGGATGCGCTGGGGATGGACATTGTCATTATTGAAACGGTTGGCGTGGGACAAGATGAAGTTGATATTGTCAAAGAGGCACATACCACCTGTGTCGTAATGGTTCCGGGCCTCGGCGACGACATTCAGGCCATCAAGGCCGGAATCCTTGAAATCGGCGATATTTTCGTCGTCAACAAGGCTGATCGGGAGGGGGCTGACCGGACAGCCCGGGAGTTGAGCACCATGCTGGATATGCGCCATCCGCTTGAGGGGGGCTGGAACCCGAAGGTCATGAAAACGGAAGCACAGCGCGGCACCGGCATTGAAGAACTGACGAGTGAAATTCTTGCCCACCGCGATTTTTTCCTGTCCAGCGGCACCATTGACAATTTCCTGCGCGAGCGCAACCAGCGCCATTTCATGAGTATCCTGCGGGATACACTGTTCCGGAAAGCGCTGCAGCTCATGGCAGCAAACGGCTCCCTCGACCGCATCATGTCCGGTATGGATGAGTACCGTCTCGATCCCTATTCGGCGGTGGAAGAGATTATCGCGAAGTTGATGCCGGATGATACTTCTGTTTAGACATTGAATTTTTCCTGAATTGCTCTATACTTTTCATAACGTGGGCCTGAACATTTTACTGGAGAAGACATTATGGCACTTACCGAAATTATCCTGATTGTTATCTGCATTGCGGCCTGCCTTCTGGTGCTGACGTTGATCCCGACTCTTCTGGCGATCAAACGGACCGCCACGGCGGTTGGAGATCTGACGACGATGCTCCAGGGCGAGTTGAAACCGGCATTGAAGGAATTGACCGAACTGCTTGCTGAACTGAAAACTGTCGGGGGCGGTGTGGCAGAACATACCGACGACGTGGTGCGCTTCATGACCGCTCTGGGGGAAACAGGAACAAATCTGAGTACGATCAACCGCTCGGTGGGAGCTGTCACCGGCGTTCTCAATACCACTGCGCTCTGGGCCACCGGAGCTAAGGTGGCAGGAAAATATATCGTGGAACGTTATCTAAAAAAACGGGGAGGAGTGTAATCATGTCTGACAAATGCGAAGTATCAGCAGGAACCGTATTGGTATCATTTGTGGCCGGAGCGGCCATAGGAGCAGGTCTGGCGTTGTTGTACACACCAAAAAGCGGCCGCGAAATGCGGGAGAATATTCTTGACCTTACAGAAGACGCGGTGGACAAAATCAAAGAGTACGCAAAAGAGGCTCAGGAAAAGATTAAAACTGCCGTGGAAGATGGCAAGGAAACTTTTGTTGAGAAGAAATCCGTTCTGGCATCCGCTATTGAGGCGGGCCGTGAGGCTATGCAGAAAGAACGTACCGCACAGTAGCAACACCCCTGAACCACAACGAAAAAGCCCGCTTCGGCGGGTTTTTTTATTTGATCCGCTCGTTATGCCTAACACCGCACAATACCGCACCCGAACAATAACCTCTCAAGTTATTAGTTTTAAATAGTTTTTCGCGTCATTGACTTTCATGATCGCTTCCTTTATACTCCTCGCCCCTATGAAAAAGTTATTATTCTTTAAATACGTTGTGATCGCTCTTGCATCACTGCTCTACGCCCTGCCGGCGGCAGCATCAGAGCCGGTCCAGCCGCTTCTTGCCGAGCTGATCCAGCCAACTGCACCGTTGCTCGGGGCGGCAGGGCCGCCGGAGCTGGTTGCCGCTGATGACCAGGTAGCCACTGAGTCCGACACGGCCACGCATGTCGCAGCACTTTTTTCACTTGAAGAACTCCGCGACTCGGCCAGTGATGAAGAAGATCTTGACCTGCCCGACGTAGACCTGCCGGCTTCCGATATTCCGTTGACCCTGAACAGCAAGGTTGAATATTTTCTGTATCAATTCCAGACCGGCGGTAAAGCTTCGTTTTCTCGCTGGCTTTCACGCTCTGCCCGCTATATTCCGATGATGAAACAAATCCTTAAACGTGAAGGGATGCCGGAAGATCTGGTGTACGTTGCCATGATTGAGAGCGGTTTCCAGATGCATGCCAAATCCTGGGCTAATGCCGTGGGGCCCTGGCAGTTCATCTCCGGAACCGGCCGGCGTTATTCCCTGAGGATAGATCAATGGATCGATGAGCGGAAGGATCCGGTCAAAGCAACAACCGCCGCTGCACTGTATCTGAAAGAACTGTACGGCTTGTTCAAAGGCGACTGGTATCTGGCCGCTGCCGGCTACAACGCCGGAGAGAACAAGATTCTCCGCGCAATTACCATGTATAACACCAGTGATTTCTGGGAGCTCTCGCGCGGTTCCTATTTGAAGCGGGAAACAAAAGAATATGTACCAAAACTGCTGGCTGCAGCCATAATCGCCAAGGATCCGGCCCGCTACGGTTTCGCCGACATCGCCTACCTGATACCGATCGAGTATGACACCGTTGAGATCCCGTCACGCACCAATCTGGATCTGGCGGCAAAACTAGCCGGTACGACCTATGAGTCGATCAAGGAACTTAACCCGGACCTGCGGCACTGGTGTACCCCCCCGAATTATCCCGGGTATCAGCTCAAAATCCCCAAGGGGAGTAAAGCCCAGTTCGAGGCGGAGTACGTAAAAGTTCCTGAAGATCAGCGTTTCACCGAACGCGTTCTGTACAGCCGCTACAAGGCGGGTAAAAAAGATTCACTCAAAAGCGTGGCCCGTCGCTTCGGCACGTCGCCCGCGACACTGGCAGAGTTGAACGACCTGAAAGCTAAAAGCCGTATTGCAGGAAAAACCCTCCTCGTGCCGGTCAAGCAGACTGTGGATTTCAGCCATGAAGGGCAGACAACTCAGACAGCAGCGGCGCCCGGCAAAGGGTATGCAAAATATTACACAGTGAAGAGGGGCGACACTCTCGGCTCACTGTCTAAACGGTTCAACGTATCCAGCTCACTGCTCTCCGCCTGGAACAACCTGAAAACTAAAGTTGCCCTCAAGCCGGGCCGGCGCATCATTATCGCAAAATTCACCGAAAAAAACGGAGAGATGGTTCCGGTAGAAGCCAAAAGCTGACTCCCGTTTCCCCCGTATGAAAGGAATTCCCGATGTATAATATTCTTATCTCCGTATCGGCGGCAATTGCCGTGCTGCTGATTCTTGTTTTTGTCCTCAAGCTCGCCTGGTGGGGATCACTTATTGTTGCCTTTATTGTCTTCGCACTCGTCTTCATCCTGTTTACCCGCATCATCATGAAGAAGGTTATGGTCTCCATCGAAACGGCCGGCAAAGATCTGCAGGCTCAGCCCCCCCGCTTTGAAAAAGCGGTCCGCGAGTTGAAGGACGCCCTTCAGTACAAAAAATGGCAGTTGTATGTGGATGGGCAGCTGAATTCGCAGATCGGCATGATCTACTACATGAAGCGTGACTTCTCGAACGCATTCCCGTATCTGGAAAAATCTTTCTTCAAAAACTGGGCCGCCACCGCCATGCTGGCAGTTTCCTACATGAAGCGTCAGAAAAAGGACAAGATGATCAGTACGTTTGATCGGGCAGTACAGTGGAACGGCAAAGAATCACTGCTTTGGAGTCTGTACGCCTACTGTATGAACGAAAGCGGCGAATCGGTCAGAGCCAAGGAAATTCTTACAAAGGGGCTGAAAAAGCTTCCGGGTGATGAAAAATTGAAGGACAACCTTGACTGCCTGGAAAAGGGAAAAAAGATGAATATGCGGGCGTATGGCGATTTATGGTTTCAGTTCCATCTTGAAAGCCTGGGAGCCCTGCAGAAACATCAGATGGCCTCCATGGGGGGACGGATGCAGCGTCGCATGACCGTCAAACGCTGATACAATAAAAAAACGGGGCCCCATGCGGAGCCCCGTTTTTTTATTACGCAGGAGAGAATTGAATTACCGCTGCAACGCTTTCCCAAAGGAACGCAGCGCCGCGTAGCATCCTTTCGGAGTTGAATCAAATACGACAACCGGACACCCGAGCCGCTGTTCCAGTTCCACCAGCGACACATCATCCAGAAAAACCATATCCCCCTCCTTCAGCATAACATCCGGTATGAGCAGACATGAGCCGACGTCGTAACCGGCCAGCGCGGCAACGATATCCTTCCCGGCAATCAGGCCGCTTACCGTAATACTCGGCCCGAACAGCCTGTTTTCAACCGCACGCGGGACGACTGAAACTCCGCACCTCACCGACAACTGAGCCAGAAAATCACTGACAAAGCCAAAAGAGGAAACGCCGGTGACCACTGTGGCCCGAAACGCCCCCAGTGGCCGGACGGTTCTCAGCAATTGAGCCGCTTCCTTCAGAAAAAGCGGCACCATGCCTACTCCGTTTTCGATCTGCGGAAAATCACCGTATTCTTTTATGGGGGGAAATGGCACACCGGCCTTGAGGAACAGCTCATCGGCCAAAAACAGGAACGGCGCTCCGAGCTTTTTCCGCAGCGCCGCTGCCTCTGGCTGCCAGACCGCAATGAATTCCCGGGCATAGTCGGAATCGACCGACCTCAACTGCGGCAGTTTTTGGCGATGGCCGGTGAGCCCAAGCGGGACGACCGCCAGTGATTGCACCGCCGGGTACAGTGCGGCCAGCTCAGCCACGGTGCGCTGCAGTTCCTGGCCGTCGTTCAGACCGGGGCAGAGGACCACCTGCGTATGCATGGCAATCCGGGCCGCAGCAAGCTGCTGCAGCTGATCCAGAATGGGAGGGATACCGTGAGTGCCGAGTAGATGTTCCCGCAGTACAGGGTTCGTCGCATGAACAGAGATATACAGGGGCGAGAGCCGCTGCTCAATAATACGCTTCAGCGCCGAAGCTTTAAGGTTGCCCAGAGTTACGTAATTGCCATTCAGGAACGAAAGACGATAGTCCTCATCTTTGACATACAGGGGTTTGCGGAGACCTTTGGGGAGTTGGTGGACAAAGCAGAAAATGCAGTTATTTGCACAACGGGCGGGCAGTGGGGCGGCAAAGGTTAGTCCGAGCGATTCTCCTGCGTCACGCTCAACCTCCAGCTCCCACAGTTCGCCATCCGGTTTTTCAACTTCCAGAAGCAGCTCTTCTTCCGATGCGGTGTAGTAGCTGTAATCAATGAGGTCGCGCAGCGGGCGGCCATTAACTGACAGCAGGCGATCACCTGCCGTCACCTCCAGTCCATCGGCAATCGAACCGGGGGATACTGAATCGATCTGCAGTCCAGCCATCACCCCTCCCGGTAAAATTCCGAGTTCCGGTAATATTCACCCAGGGAGCGGAGAAAAACCTGCAGTACGGCGGTGACCGGCACCGCCAGCAGCATCCCGAAAATGCCGAATAACTGGCCGCCGATCAGCAGCGCCACAATTGCCACCAGCGGATGCAGCCCGACGGTGTCACCGACTATTTTCGGCGTGATAATAGTGCCTTCCAGCAGCTGGACAAACCCGAACCATCCCAGGCAGAGGAGGGGGTGGAGGATATCGTTGAATTTCAGAGCCGCCATGGCCATGGACAGGCAGATACCGATAATTGTGCCGACATACGGAATGATAAAGGTGATACCGGCCAGCGTGCCGATGGCAATGGCCAGATCGATGCCAATGGCATACAGCCCGGCACTGTAGAGGATGGCCAGAATCGCGCAGACCAGTAGTTGGCCGCGAACGAACCCTGACAGAACCGCATCGACCTCAGCCAGCTTACCGACGTACGCCGGGCGAAAACGTTCCGGTATGTACGATTCGATAAACGCTTTAAGATGCGGCAGGTCGAACAGGAGGTAGAACAGATAGACCGGAATTATCAAGTATCCCAGCAGAGCAAGGAGCACACTTACTGTTGAGGTAAGGGCCTGTTGCAGTAGGGCCAGAAGCGGTTTGAGCAGATCGGGCGCAGAGCTGCGGGCCTGCTGGATCAGTTCATTGAGCCGCGCGGCGAGCTTATCGGCGGTTTCAACGCCCAGATACCCTTTTATTGAAGCGGGTGTTATGTCGTAAAGATGCCGCACGTAGGCCGGCAGATTGAGCTGCATATCGGAAAACTCACCCGTGATGGATACGGCAAAAAACACCGCAATACCGCTGCAGAGCAAGACAGCCAGGCAGAATACGATCATGATCCCGTACACTCTCTTCACCCCGTTACGCTCAAGGAGCTCGACGGTCGGGTTCAATAGGTAGGCAAGGGCAAACGCGATGAACAGCTGTAGAAAAACAGCAGAGGTAAAATAGAGCAGAGACGCTGCGAGAACGAGCAGTAGAGAAGCTGAGAACAGAAGAATTTTAGTCCTTTTTGCCATTGGTCGTCTTCGAGATACCCACCCGGTCGGTTTGGACCGGGTGAGACCTGCAGGGTTTATTGGTGTAGCCGGAAGGCACCATCCACAGCAACGATGGTAGCAATGGAGTGCTTATAAATCAGCATATCACTGCCGGAATCAAGCAGCACCGAAAAATTGTCAAACGATTTAATATGCCCTTCCAGTGTATTGCCCGACATCATGACAACTGAAACCCGCACACGCTCTTTTCGAGCCTGGTTAAGGTACTGATCCTGTATATTGAAAGGTGTTTTAGACATGGCCGTTACGCCTCCCGTTTCTCAAAAAAATCAATTGCATACTCGAGCATGATAGCAAACTTCTCGGGATAGTCAAACCACAATATATCCGGATCAGCCTTGAACCAGGTCATCTGACGCTTGGCATAGTGGCGGGTGTCCCGTTTGATCAGGCGGCAGGTTTCTTCACGGGACAGTTCGCCGTGCAGATGGGCAGCCGTTTCCTTGTAACCAATGGAGCGCATCGCTTTAAGATCACGCCCAAAGCCGGCTGACAACAAGCCGCTCACCTCGTGCAGCAGACCACCCTCCAGCATCCGCTCGACCCGCTCGTCAATGCGCCGGTACAGCAGCGGTCGATCAACCGAAATGCCGATCTGCAGCGCATCATAGCGCCGGGCCGCAAAGGCGTGCTCTTTCTGATGGTGAGACAAAGGGATCTGTGTCAGATGATAGACTTCAAGTGCCCGAATGATGCGCACCAGATTGTTCGGATGCAGAGTTGCCGCCAGATCCGGATCAACCAGACGAAGTTTCTCCAGCATGGCTTCGTTACCGATGCAGCCCGCCTCATCCTGCAATCCCTGCCGGAGGTCACCGCCACCACTGGGGGAATCAACCAGTCCTTTCAGCAGAGCCCGGATATATAAACCAGTCCCGCCGGCAACGATCACCCGTTTGCCCCGGCTGAGGATGTCACGGATAGCTCTATCGGCGCAGGCGGCATAATCCGCAGCTGAAAACGGCTGGTCGGGAGCAACTACATCAATCAGGTGGTGACGAACGGCACCCAGTTGTTCCGGAGAAGGTTTCGCCGTGCCGATGTCAAGCCCACGGTAGATCTGCATTGAGTCCGCACTGACAATCTCGGCATCCAGCGCGCACGCCAGACGGACCGCCAGTTCACTTTTACCGGAGGCGGTAGGTCCGCAGACAATCAATATCTTGTCGACTGCGGTACGATTCATGTCCGTTTGAAGATTTTCTGCAGTTCGGCGAGCGTTATAACGTGTGATACCGGCCGGCCATGGGGGCAACTGGCGGCGAAGTCCGTTTGATCCATATTCTGCAGCAGTTGTCTGATCTGCCGGTTTTCTAACGGATGTGCACCCCGGATGACTGAATGGCAGGCTATGCGGGACAGGAGACTTTCCAACATTTCATTGAACGCAGAGCTCGTACCGATCTGGTCAAGGTCGGCCAGAATATCGCGGATCAGGAGGGCAGGTTCTTTTTCGGCGATCAGACGCGGCACCGCTGAGAGCATGATCGTTGCCCCGCCAAACGGTTCCAGCTCAAAACCGATACCTGCCAGAGCCTCACTGAATCTGGCGGCAGCCGCCACCTCGCTGAACGACAATTCAACCGTCTCGGGAAACAGCAAACGCTGTGACTCGACGGCTCCGCTCCGGCACTGGGTTTTCAGCAGCTGGTAGGCGACCCGCTCACTGGCGGCGTGCTGGTCGATGATCACCAGCTCACTGCCGGACTGGCACAGAATATATTCACTGTGAAACTGCCCGATGATCGAAAGCGCTGAAAAATACCCGGTTGATTCCGGCTGCGGTTCCTGCGGTACAAATATGGGTTCCGGTTCGCGTACTGTACCGGTATGCACCGGCGGTGTAGCTGCCGGGAAAGATCGATCTGTCGGCTGTGAGCGATACTGTGGGCGGGGCGGAAGAGACAGTGATGCCTGGGCTGCGGCGGCAATTCTCTCTCGATATGTTTGTCCGGCTGCTCCACCCGGTGCGGGGGGTGCGCTGTGTGCTTCGGGCAGCCATGGCGAGCTGCGCAGTACCTCTTCAACTGCTGATTGTATGGCATCATGCACAACGGATTGTCGTCGGAAGCGAACTTCATGCTTGGTCGGATGAACGTTCACGTCCACCTCTCCAGGTGGAAGCTCGATGAACAGAGCCACCACCGGGTAGCGCCCACGATCGATGACACCCCGGTAGGCCTGCATTACGGCATGCTGCACTACCTTGTCACGGATAAATCGTCCGTTGATATACGTATAGACCGCTTGCGTTCCAGAACGCACCAGCGCCGGCCCGGAAATAAACCCCGCGATTGTCACATACTCATCCGTACCTTGTAACGGGTACAGATGCTGCGAGCTTTCCCGGCCGACAACCTGGGCCAGACGCCGCTGCAGATCACTGCGCTGAAGGCGCAGCAGTTCCCGGTCATCACTTGTGCAGAGGAAAGCGACATCCGGCCGGGAAACAGCCATTCGGGCGATTACATCAGCCACATGGCCGGTTTCAGTCTCTGCACTTTTCATGAACTTGAGGCGGGCCGGCAGATTGAAGAAAATCTGCTCCACCGTGATCACAGTACCGGTAGCCATACCGCACGCCTTCACATCACGTACTCTCCCCCCCTCCACCGTTATCTCGGCTCCTTCCGGAGCGCCAGTTTCGCGTGTTGCCAGTGTGAAGCGGGACACCGAAGCGATCGAAGGGAGTGCCTCGCCTCGGAAGCCAAGGGTATTGATACAATCCAGATCGCTGTCTACCTTGATTTTGCTCGTCGCATGACGCTCCAGCGAAAGCAGGGCATCTTCACGCGACATACCGTGACCGTTATCGGTTATACGAAGACGACGCCGTCCGCCGCCGGTAATTTCAACGGTGATATCAGTTGCCCCGGCATCAAGTGAATTTTCAATAAGTTCCTTGATAACCGAAGCCGGTCGTTCGACAACTTCACCGGCCGCTATTTTATTGGTGAGGGTTTCTGGCAGGATTGTTATACGCTGGGACATGGCATCTCCGGCTGGCACGAAAAAAGAGCGGGAAACCCCGCTCTTTCCAGTGAATATATCAATAAAAGTATTATTTAGGGGGCGTTTTCCCTGTAATGATAAAAAGTGAATCAAGGTTATCATCGTTTTTTTTACTGTCAGCTGCGGGAGGGGATGAAGGAGTATCATCCCAGGAAAAGTTTTCGAAATCAAACTCCCCCGTACCTGACGAAAATTCCTGTTTTGCCGGTGCAGAAACAGTTTGTTTCCCCACGTGTGCCGTCGATTCCAGGAGATCGGCAAAAATATCATCACTACTCTTTTGGGAGTTGGATTGGTTCATATCAGCGGCCGGTTCATCAAAGCTGAATGGATTGTGTCTGGATGCTTCAGCTTCAGGAGGAGATGCTTCGGGCAGGTCGAAAGAAAATATATCATCGTACGTTTCCGGGGCTTCATGTACCTGTACAACACTGCTTTCTGCGGAACGAAACGCAGCCGCCATTTTCTGTTTTCCTTCAGACGGTATAACCAGTGGAGTAATTCCATAGCTATGCTTATATGGTTTCAGATCACTGGAACACTTGTTACAACTGTCATAATATTCAAAGGTGTTAAATCCGCACTTAGGACATTTCACTTGCAGTTCCCCGACTTTCGTATTCCAGTTCCAGATCAAAGATGATCCCAAAGTAGCGAGGAGATCGGCGACGTAGGCGTACAGTTAAGCCAACGAAGAGATGGCTTTGAAATAGAACAGGAATTAGGTCACATACCGCCCCATCTATACTGCATTACAGCCAGAATAGCAATACTTGCCGTTTCAGTTCTCAGTATCCGGTTACCCAGAGAAACCGGCTGATAACCGTATTCAGAGAATTGCCGGATTTCAAGTGGGTCAAAACCACCTTCTGGTCCAATTGCCACAATAACTGATTCAGGCGTCGCCGTATTTTCGGTGAGAGCATCTTTCAGAGAATGTTCCTGCTCATCTTCCCAAAGAATCAATCGGAGAGCCTGATTCGTAGCCCCCGCTGCTTCACCGGCGTTAATACACCAAACAACGCCAGGAATGTCGGCACGACCGCACTGGCGGGAGGCCTCCGCAGTTATACGATTCCACCGCTCAAGCTTATTTTTTTTCTGATCTTCGTGAATTTTAGCAACAGAGCGGCACCCGCCAAAAAGCACAAAGTCTGATGCTCCGAGTTCAGTCCCTTTCTGCAGTATCAGGTCAATTTTGTCACCCTTGGGGAGAGCCTGGCAGATGGTAATACGGGGAACAGACGAGTTGGCTGGGACAGCCTGGCTGGTTGAAGTAATCGCTACCCGCAAACTTTCTTTGGTAATCTGGTCAATATTTCCCGAATGCACCGTGCCGTTTTCGTCAGCCAGTTGGACAGTATCGTTCAAGCCAAGGCGAAGAACACGCACCATATGATTGTACAGATCACCGTCCAGGGAGGCGCAGCCGTCACGAACAGTACGTGAGTGTATCATGAACCGGCGTACGCTCATGTTCCCTCTTCACGCCGATACAGCATGGCAACCCACTCGCCTGCACGCATCGTGCTGCAGTATGTAAGTGTAGGAGAATCGAAACCCCGCCGGACAAGATCCTCTTTTTCCGCAAGAATTCCGGAAAGAATCAACGAGCCGCCTGAATGCAACCGGTCAGTGAGGCATGGGGCAAGACGCACCAGTTCTTCTGCCAGAATGTTGGCAAGAATAACATCGAAATTCTCCAAAAGGGCTTCCAGTGGAGTGATGCCGCATTCAATGGCATTTGAAAGATGATTAAGAGCCAGGTTTTCCCGCGCCACTTCCACCGCATCCGGGTCTATATCAAGTGCCAGTATGCGACCAGCCCCCAACAGACTCGCTGCCATGGCAAGTATTCCTGAACCGGTGCCGAGATCAAGAAGTGACGGGGCAGTCGGTGCATCACGACGCTCCATCGTATCTTCCAAAAGTTCCAGACAGAGTCGTGTAGTTTCGTGACCGCCGGTACCAAAAGCCATGCCGGGGTCAATGCGGATCACAAGATCACCGGGGATCTCTGTTGATTCCTCCCATGTAGGGACAATTAGAAGCCGTTTGCCGACGCGGAGCGGCTTAAAGTGAACTTTCCAACTGCTGCTCCAATCTTCGGCATTAACCGCTGAAATCGTCGGAGGGATAAAACAGGAAGTTGCGTTACGGAGGGACAGTTCTGCCAAATAGGATTCAAGCTCCTGCATTTTGGACAAAGGATCAGTATCGGCGGGGAGATACGCTTTTATTACAACACGAATGGAATCAGGAATCTCGGTAGTCGAGAAGGCGTCAACGTTCAGGTTATCAACACAAACGCCGGCACCGGTGAGTGACGTTAAAAAATCAGCAACTACGTCAGCATGTTCTTGGGGAACATCACACGCAATTTCAAGCCAGGAATCAGTCATGTATATATCCGTTATTATGGAGTAATTGCAGCGACAGTACGGTATCAGAAGCACATTCACCTGACAACAACAAACACACAAAACGCAAACACCCCGCATCCATGTAACTGGTTGCGGGGTGTTTATATTTATTCCCGGCGGCGACCTACTTTCCCACACAGCTACCCGTGCAGTATCATCGGCCCTGAGGGGCTTAACTTCCGTGTTCGGGATGGGAACGGGTGTGACCCCCTCGGCATAGCCACCGAGAAATCGTTGTGGCATACCTTTCGGCACACCATGATTATTTCTTGGCAATTGCTTTGGATGGATAGTTTGTTTGGTTGATTGTTTGTTTTATATCGACCTGGGGAGGGTTGCCCCTCCCCGGGCCGTATTTCATTTTTATGGTCAAGCCTCACGGCCGATTAGTACCGGTCAGCTAAATGCATTACTGCACTTACACACCCGGCCTATCAACGTTGTGGTCTACAACGGGCCTTTAGGGGTTGTTACACCCAGGGATACCTAATCTTGAAGGAGGCTTCCCGCTTAGATGCTTTCAGCGGTTATCCTTTCCGTACGTGGCTACCCAGCGACTGCGCCTGGCGGCACAACTGGAACACTAGCGGTACGTCCATCCCGGTCCTCTCGTACTAAGGACAGCTCTTCTCAAGTATCCTGCGCCCACGGTAGATAGGGACCAAACTGTCTCACGACGTTTTAAACCCAGCTCGCGTACCGCTTTAATTGGCGAACAGCCAAACCCTTGGGACCTACTTCAGCCCCAGGATGCGATGAGCCGACATCGAGGTGCCAAACCTCCCCGTCGATGTGAACTCTTGGGGGAGATCAGCCTGTTATCCCCGGAGTACCTTTTATCCGTTGAGCGACGGCCCTTCCATACAGAACCGCCGGATCACTATGACCTACTTTCGTACCTGCTCGACTTGTTGGTCTCGCAGTCAAGCTCCCTTATGCCATTGCACTCTACGGTTGGTTTCCAATCAACCTGAGGGAACCTTCGCGCGCCTCCGTTACTCTTTGGGAGGCGACCGCCCCAGTCAAACTACCCACCAGACAGTGTCCCCGACCCGGATGACGGGCCAAGGTTAGACATCCAAAACAACCAGGGTGGTATTTCAAGGGCGACTCCACCGACACTAGCGTGCCAGCTTCAAAGTCTCCCACCTATCCTACACAAGCTATTCCGAATGTCACTGTCAAGCTATAGTAAAGGTTCACGGGGTCTTTCCGTCTTACCGCGGGTACTCGGCATCTTCACCGAGAATTCAATTTCGCTGAGCCACTGGTTGAGACAGCGCGGAAATCGTTACGCCATTCGTGCAGGTCGGAACTTACCCGACAAGGAATTTCGCTACCTTAGGACCGTTATAGTTACGGCCGCCGTTTACTGGGGCTTCGGTTCAAAGCTTCACCTTGCGGCTAACAAATCCCCTTAACCTTCCGGCACCGGGCAGGCGTCAGACCCTATACGTCGTCTTGCGACTTTGCAGAGTCCTATGTTTTTAGTAAACAGTCGCTACCGCCATTTCTCTGCGACCCTTCTCGGC
>CAINRC010000066.1 GCA_903852495.1 uncultured Geobacteraceae bacterium
AGAAGGTAAGACAAAGACCATGCTGATTGAAGAAACAAAAAAGGCACCTCCGGGGAGATGCCTCTGGTTTGATGCTTTTGGTTTGGTTTTAAATTACCGCGCAGCGGTTTAGTTCAACAAGTATGACATCATGAGAAAGATTCTTACCGGCGGGCGTATCCTGGCAGCTGATGCCACTGTTTTAGAGCATGATTTAAGCACAACAGACAGCAATATCAGCAATGAATCAACAACGAACTGCGACTTTGATAACGGCACTGTTGGTAAGGTAATTATTAGCTCCCCTAATCCAACATCAAGCGTCACAACGATTTCAAGCTCGAGTACTTCAATCAGAATCACTGTCGCACTGGCCGGTTCAAAAGCTACCTTTACCCGCAATACCGGGAGTTACATCACAACCGGGGTTGGGCCCGGTACGCAAATTGTTACCAGCGGTTTCAGCAATTCAGGCAACAATGGCACATGGACTGTTGATTCAATAACCTCATCGGTTATCACTGTAACCACCAATTCAGGGATAGTACCTGAAGTTCTGAGCCGAAGCATTTTAATCAAAACAGTCGCCATTACCGTTGGGCCGGTGTGCAAAGTACTGGCTAACTCGGTAAATATTCCAATGACGGTCAATGCAACAGCTAAAACGTTCACCCGTACTGATTCAGGAAGTTTCATTACGGACGGCTGGACTGCGGGGATGGTGCTTGATTCTGACGGTTTTACTGACAGTAGTAACAACAGTAAATTGACCATCGCCTCAGTCACCGCCAGTACAATAACGGTTACGAATTCCGGTTTGGTGACCAGAACGGTTCCTGTGAATGCCCGGCTTACCCAGAACCTGACCGCGTACAGTCGGGTAAAATCAACAACTGCAGCAAAGGATTTTACCGGGCTGATCCAGACATTGTACAAAGGGCCTGGTAATTCCGAAAACAGTGCTGACATAGAACTGTCCTTTTTTGATACCGGAGGCGGTGTTGATTACACCGGCGGGACTACTTTGAACAACACGGTTAAAAATCAAGCGCAGTTGAATTATATCAACGCAATTAATGGATCTTTCTCTACCGGCGCGACCAATACCGGTCCGGCGCTGATAGAAGCAGAGAAGTTTTTCAAACAGGTTGCCAGTTCCGCAGTTGTTCCCACCTCTGGCACACCTCTTATCGCGCCGAAAAATGGTGCTTCCGATCCCTATTACGACCCACCGGCAACAGGTACACCCACAAATACCAATTCACTTGCAGCAACCTGCAGAAAAGCCTTTGTGATCCTTGTTTCGGACGGCGAATGGAATGACGGCACCGATCCCGTGGGGCCGGCCTATAACATGCACCGTCGTGATGGGACCAAAGACTTGAGGCCTGACAGCACAGAACCGGGCATGAAAGGTGTCCAGAGTGCCACCACATACACAGTTTATGCGTTCGGTGAAACGGCTTCCGGCCGCAACGCTCTGATTACCACCGCAATCTTCGGTGGGTTTGATGATATTGATAACAACAAACTGCCCTATCCCTTTACGTCATCACCGGTGCTGCCCCCCTACTCTTCAACGAGGGCTGCTCTCAAAACTATTTCAAACACTGCGGGTTTTTCCGACAGTACAACTGTCGCGGGAACGACCCAGCTCTATTACGATGATAAAGCAACGTTTCCGCTAGCGGAGTGTAATCCTGCCGGTACCAGCAGCTGGAATGCGTCATGTGCGGAGTGGGACAAATCGCCGGGACCGACTCCGGATAACCCGAATCTAAAACACACCGGGTTGCCCTATAACTACTTTGAAGCCACTGATGGTGAACAGTTGGCGCTAGCGTTGCGTAATGCCGTGAATGACATTCTGGCAAGAACGTCCTCAAGTACCGCCGCTTCAATTCTGGGAAATAATGACAATGCCGGTGCGTCTTTGGTGCAGGCGTTGTTTTATCCTGAAAAACAATTTGACGGCACAGTCAAAGCATCCTGGATCGGTGAGGTTCAGTCGTTCTGGTATTATCTGGATCCCAAGCTTAATAATGTGACAATCCGTGAAGATTCAGTCTCGGATCTGAAACTTAAACTGACGGAAGACAAAGTTGCTCAATTCACTTTTGACGGCACGTATACCAAGGTAAACCTTTTTGTCGACGCAAATGGCGATGGTGCGATTGATAATCCGACGTCACCGCCAACGAGCCCGGATACAACCGTTGACCTTGAAGATGTCAAAACACTCTGGCGTGCCGGTAAAACACTTTGGTCCCGAAGCGCTGACAGCCGGACAATTTACACGAATGACCCGACGGTTTCGGCTGTTTCCGGTGCCAGAATACTCTTTAACTCGAGCAAGGCGGCGACGCTTCAGCCATACCTCGATGTGCCGACGGCGGTCGGATCTGTGCCGACGGCAACTGAGGTAATTAACTATGCACGGGGAACGGATATCAGCTCATCCTATTCCGTTCGCCAGCGAACTATACAGCTCGGTTCAGCGCTCAATGCCTGGAAATTGGGGGATGTGGTCAATTCCACGCCAAAAATCGCATCTGAGGTACGTCTCAACAGCTATAACCTGACAGCACCTGGCGGCTATTCTGACATCACCTATGACGGGTATATTAAATCCAGCGATTATAATGCCCGCGGGACAGCGTATCTGGGGGCAAACGACGGGATGCTCCATGCGTTCAAAACTGGTTCCAATTTTCTGGGCAGCACCCAGGGGATAGTGGCTGAAATAAAAAATGCCGATGGCACTCCCGCAACGGATCTGGGTATGGAAAAATGGGGCTTCATACCGAAAAACATACTCCCCTATCTGCAATACATGATGCTCCCTGCGTATCAGCATATGTTCTACGTTGACGGCACACCGCTGTTGGTTGACGCCGCCATCGGCATGACAAATCCGAATAACAGCGACGGTTCAGCCATAGCCAATTCATGTTCAATTTCAACAGCCGCCACATACACGTCGTGCCCGTTACGGGCTTCCGTCATGGCCAGTTCAGGGAAGCTCGACTATTCAACGTCCGGAAACGGCAAGGGCACAAGTTGGCGTACAGTTCTCATTGGGAGTATGGGGTTGGGCGGGGCATCAAGAGACAAGAGCTCTACCTGTACCAACTGTGTCAAAACACCCATAACCGGCCTGGGGTTCTCATCCTTTTTTGCCCTTGACGTAACTGACTCGATCACCGAAATTGAGGCCGATCCAGCCGCGTATCCCAAACTCCTCTGGGAATTCAGCGACCCCCGCCTCGGCTTTTCAACCGTTTCACCTGCGATTATACGGATTAAAGATGCCAATGATACCGCAGTGCTCCGTCGTAACGGTCGATGGGCAGCAGTGTTCGCTTCCGGACCAACCGGTCCGATAACGGCGTCAGCGCTTTCCTTTGAAGGAAGGTCAGATATGCCGTTGACGGTTTTTGTTGTGGATTTGAAAACGGGAGCTTTACTGCGTACCTTCAATAATCGGAGCTGCAGTGACGCAGTCAACTCATTTGATGCAAGTTGCTCTTCAATTCATACCCAGGTTACCGGTATGCCCAGTAATGCTTTTGCCGGGGCCTTAAGCGGCTCTTCAATTGATACGGATAAATATAGGACCTCACTACCTGGTGCTTACAGTGATGATGCAGTGTATATCGGCTATACGAGGGGAAATACGGCAACTCCCACGGCATGGGATAAAGGGGGGGTGCTGCGGCTGCTGACCTACAACAAGCCTTCTCCGTCAGACTGGAAAATATCAACAGTGATTGATGGCATTGGTCCGGTAACGTCGTCAATCGCCAAGTTGCAGGATACGACGAATCATCAACTTTGGCTTTATTTCGGTACCGGGCGTTATTTCGTCAAAGCTGACGATCCAGCAAACGTTCAGTCATTGTTTGGTCTGAAGGACCCTTGTTACACAAGCACCGATACGTTTGCCGACACATGCGACTCTGGTGGTGCTTATACCCCTCCGACAGTTACGGCTTCGTCATCTTCCTCTGGCGCGACCTTCTCGGATCTGGTTGATCAGACAAGTTCCATCGGCACTGTTGCGGCAACAAAGAGAGGTTGGAAAATTGACCTTGGCGTCGCCTCTGGTAATAATTATCCTAAACGGGTGATTACCAATCCGGTTTCAAGCACCAACGGGGTTGTAACGTTTACCGCTTTTACACCATCAACGGATGTATGCACCTATGGGGGGACAACGTCACTCTGGGCTGTCAGATATAACACCGGTGGAGTTGGTTCGATAAATCTCAAAGGACAGATAATAATCCAGCTTTCAACCGGGGCATTTCAACAGGTTGACGTGTCGTCAGCATTTACTCAAAGTCTCAACCGTGAAACGATCCAGTACCAAGGGGTTCCCCCCAAATCAGAACCGGCTATTACCACCAATGCAAATCATATCCCGTCAAAACGTATTCTGCACATACAGGAACGCTGACACATGAAAAACCACGGATTTTCACTTATTGAACTGCTCATCGTAATCGCGCTTATCGGCATTTTGCTGGCGATTGCTGTGCCGAACTATAATGAAACGATGACGAAAACCAAAATAGAAGCGCAGACGAAAGAACTGCATTCTGCCATTACGAACGCTCGGCTTGCCGCGTTGCAGAACAAACAGCTAAGTTCAATTAAACTCAGTCCCACCAGCTATGTATTTGGTGTCTACACGGGTTCGGATTACTCCACACCAAGCGGATTCAAGGAAGTAACTACGGTTTCCCTGCCGTTTGTCATTCAGAAAAAAGTTGGCGGGGGCCTGGGGGACATCTCTGGTTACTCGATTGATTTCGATACGAGGGGATTTACTATAGATCCGTTTAAAAATAATATGACTATTGTTGTTACTCCCGTAAAGTATGGAGGTGGGGATAATTGCATTGTAGTGTATACGACACGGACCAACATCGGGAGGATGGATGATGCTTCTACCTGCACCACACGCTGATAATTCCGGATTTACGCTGGTGGAAGTCATGGTGGCGATCATCATCATGATGGTCGGTTTGCTGGCTTTATTGCAGACGGTAAATCTGGCCATAGCCCACAACAACAGTAATAAACTGAGAAACGACGCAATTATTCTTGCCGATCAGGCTATGGGGACAGAAAGAGCCAAGCTGTTCAGTGCTGTTGGTAGCTCAAGTGCTTCTATCAGCCATAAATCTGGTCTTGGCTTCGTTAACTACTCGATTTTCAAAAATATGAGCACTTTGACAACACATTCTCTGACGACCGATTATATTGCAGGGGCAAAAAACCTAATGATAACGATGTCCTGGCGGGATAAAGGCGTCAAAAAGACCCATTCGCTTACCACGACGATTATGGAAGCGGCAAACTAGTCAGGAAGATGACCATGCGGAAAAACGGTCGTACCCGAAATAGCGGCTATACACTGATCGAATTATTGATCGTCATGGTGATTTTCATCGTGGTGATCATCATTTCCTCAAGTGCGTTCAATACTGCACTGACCCAGACAAAGAAAGTTTCTAAAAGCGAAGAGAGTAACATTGAAGGTGTGATCGGCCTGGAAATGTTTCGCCATGACCTTGAACAGGCCGGTTTCGGCCTTGTTACCGAATTTGACACTATCGCTCCGGACTACCTAGAGGCGGATGGAACCCGGGCCGCCCTGTATAATGACGCCCCCCACGGGCTGCCACGGGCGGTTGTGGCCGGCAATAATATCTCCGGCGATGCCGGTGTGCTGGCAGGGACTGATTATCTGGCTATTAAGGCTACGACAGTCGGTCTAAATAAAACCACGGCAGCCGTTATAAACAAAGTCTGTCAAAGGTGGACCTATATCAACGGGCTAAGTCCGCCGAAGTTATGGGAAGTGAGTAACTTTGTAGATAACTTTGTAGGTAACGATTATGTCATTGCTATCCAGCAAAGTTATAAAAACGGGGAATTACATCGGAAGCTTATCTATAATGCGGATTCCTTTTCCGTCAAATATAAAGATTTGTCTGGTTCGTTTGTTCCCCAATCTGAAGCGGTACTGTACTACTATTACGGGATTTACTACGATAGCGACGATGTGAAACTGCGGGCTCCATTCAACCGTACCGATTATTTTGTGAATCGTGCCAGTAGCACTCCGTCAAGTTGTGCACCAGGGGCGGGGGTGCTGTACAAGACAGTCATGAACCAGAATTCTGGGTCGATGAGTGACTTTAGCTTTCCGATCATTGACTGCGTTGCGGATATGCAGGTTGTGTTTGGCTGGGATACGGCGGGGAATGGTCTTGATACTTACACCGATGCTGATATGAGTACCACAGCGACGTCGCTGGCATGGACGCCCAGCCTGAGCGACCCATCGGATATCCGTAAACATCTGAAGTTGATCAAGGTGTACATCCTGGTTCAAGACGGCGGCAAAGATCTGTCGTACATAAACACCGAAACGGCCATGCCGGTCGGTATTGCCGGCGAGGCAAATACGTTGGCACATACCATTAATCTTACCGGACCTAATTACCAGAATTACCGCTGGAAGCTGTACCGCATTGTCGTCAGACCAAAAAACCTGATGTGATCTGTATCGAGGCAGTAATGCACCCATTTAACAATAATAAAGGGATCGCACTCATAACGGCCCTCATGCTGACTTTAATTACGCTGGTGATAATTCTCAGTGTGTTTTTTGTTATGACCAACAACATAAAATCAAGCGCTGCCACAAAAGCGTATAAAAATTCAACTGATGCGTCGTATGGTGCGGTTGATTTGCTGGCACAGGATGTTATTCCCCGGCTGTTTACCAATCACTCGTCAAGTTCTGCCGCGATTTTGTCCCTGGGCATTACTGCCAACAACCTCGTTTCTGACTACTCATCTCTTTTTATGCAATTTAACAGTAATGCTTGCCTTCAGCAAAAGCTGAATAATACCAGTGACACGGGGTGGAGCGCATGTCCCGTCGACAAAACAAATCCTAATCCTAAAAAAAATCCTGATCTGACGTTTCGGCTGGCCGGTGTGTCCGGTCAAAGTTTCACCGTATATTCAAAGATAATCGATACTATCCCGGGAGTCACGTATCCTCCCGCTCCTGCTGGTGGGCAGCTTTTAGGCGGGGGTGTGACGGAGTCGAGCGCACCAACAACAACAAACCTGAATCATTATGTGTACAGAATTGAAATCTCCGGGGAGCGCACGCTAAACCCCGCTGAGAAATCGGAGCTTTCAGTGCTCTATGAATACTGATCTTGCAACTGGTTGTATGCCGCCAGAAATCTGCAAAACCGGTAGAAATAAAGCTATGTTAGCTCTTTTTGTACCTTATGATGCATAATTATATAGAATTATCTTGACACTGTGCAAAATTACGGTAAATGTCCCATAACTATCAATTTAAAATGGGTCGGTTAAACAATGAAAAGTAAAAATTTGGTAAAAACCATCCGCGAGTCGAAATTGATGAGCAAATCAGAGCTTGCGCGCGAGGCGGGCATTTCTGTCCTGACGGTCGGAAGAATTGAGCGTGGTGAGGAGTGCAGACTCGAAACCATGCGCAAGATTATCCTGGCACTCGGCTACAGCATTGAGGACAAAAACAAGGTATTTCAACGGCAGGAATAACGGGACCGTATATGTTTCTTTTTAGAAATAAAAAAGAGATGGTGGGCATTGATATCGGATCAAGCTCCGTGAAAGCGGTACAGCTGAAAAATATCAAAGGTTCACTCCAGTTGTTGAGCGTGGGGATTCTGCCCTTACCCCCCGAAGCAATCGTTGACAATACGTTGATGGACAGCACTTCTATCGCCACGGTGGTCAGAAATCTGGTCGCAAGTCTCGGCATAAAGGTGAGGGATGTTGTTTGTTCCATCTCCGGCAATTCTGTCATTATCAGGAAAATTGTGCTTCCGGCCATGTCGCAAAATGATTTGGAGGAACAGATTTCATGGGAGGCGGAGCAGTATATCCCCTTTGACATACGTGATGTGAATCTTGATTTTCAGATTCTGTCACCCGACAGCCACGACCCTTCCAGGATGAATGTTCTGCTGGTAGCCAGCAAAAAAGAAATTATCGAAGACTATGTGGGCGTTTTCAGTGAAGCGGGTTTGCGCCTTTCGGTTGTTGATGTTGATTCCTTTGCCGTACAAAATGCTTTCGAGGCCAATTACGATTACAATTCCGATGAAATTATCGCATTGATAAATATCGGTGCCAGTGTTCTGAACTTCAATGTCATCAAGGATGGGATTTCACTTTTCACCCGTGATGTGCAGCTCGGGGGAAATCTCTATACCGAGGAGATTCAGAAGCAGGTCGGGCTAAGCAGCGAGGACGCTGAAGTCGCAAAACTGCTTGCTCACGAGTCCGCTGACGCAGCGCTGCGCACAGTGATTCTGAAGGTAAACGAAACCATTGCCCAGGAAATTATACGTTCGTTCGACTACTACAACTCATCTGCGGGTGATGACCGCATATCCCGGGTGTTTATGAGCGGGGGATGCTCGAAAACCTACGGTCTCATCGACACAGTTTCCCGGAAACTAGGGTTATCTATTGAGGTGCTTAATCCCTTTACCAGGCTTGTATATAGCGAAAAAGATTTTGATCCGGAATACCTTCAGGAGATCGGTCCACTTATGGTGGTGCCGATCGGGCTTGCGATGAGGAGGGTAGGGGATAAATGATCAAAATCAATCTTTTGCCTGTCAGGGCAGCCAAAAAGAAGGAAACGGCAATACAGCAAATTGCCATTGCCGGCGCTGTTGTTGCTGTGGTTGCTTTGATTGCTGTATCTTTTTATATTTTTGAACGTATGCAGGTTGCCTCTGTAAAAAATGAGATAGCCGCAGCTAATAAAAAAATAAATGATCTGAAAGCGAAAATCGGCAAGCTTGAGGAACTTAAAACCACAAAGGAACAGGTCAGGAAAAAACTCGAGATTCTGGCCCAGCTCAGGAAAAACAAAACTGGCCCGGCGCAGAGATTGGCAACCCTGAGTGACCTGACTCCGGAACAGCTGTGGCTTACAAGCTACAGTGAGTTGAACCAGGACGTAAAAATTTCTGGTATCGCGTTTACCGAGGATTTGATCGCTCAATATATGAAGGCGCTTGAAGCGTCCAAGGACTTCATGACGGTGGAGTTGATAGTTTCTGAACAGGTGGAGTTGGCCGGCACCAAGCTGAAGAAGTTTGACCTGTCAATGAAGCTGGAATCGGCACTGCCGCCGCCCCCGGCCGGCCCGGCAACTAAATAATTTATGCGTTTTTTACCGGTGGTCTGAATATGGATCCTAATGTCGAAAAAATCTTCAAGCTCCCAACGAAACAGAAAATTCTGCTTCTGGTGCTGGTTTGTATTATAGAAGCTGCCGCTTTTGTCTGGTTTTTAAATCTGCCGAAACATTCTGAGCTTATTAAACTCGACAGTGACCTGGCACGGCTGCAGGGAGAAATCACCGAGAAGACCCGGATAGCCAATAATCTCCCAAAAATGCAGGCCGAGTATGACCAGCTGAATCGAGAGCTTGCCCAGGCGCTTACGGAATTGCCTAACTCAAAAGAGATACCTTCGCTATTAACCAGCATTACCGCCCTGGGGAAGAGTGCCGGGCTTGATTTTCTTACGTTTCGCCCGAAGGTGGAGGTTCCTAAAGATTTTTATGCAGATGTCCCTGTGGATATCGTTGTGTCTGGGTCATACTTCAGCGTTGCCAATTTTTTTGCCGCTGTCTCAAATCTGCCGCGCATTGTTAATATTACCAACGTCACGTTTTCAGATATCAAGAGTGTTAATAATCGTATGATGACCAGGGTGACGTGTCTCGCTACAACATTCCGCTTCCTTGATAAGAAAGAGATTAAGGATGATAAAAAAGCTGCTCCCAAAAAATAATTATTTATTGCTAAGCGGTGTCATTCTGGCCGGCACGCTTTTCATTGCGGCGTGCGGTAACAGCCAGCAACCACCTGCCGCTGCGCCCGTTCGGTCGCAAACTCCTGCTGCTGTGCCGCCAAAGCCGGTTCAGAAGTCGGTGAGTTCTGCCGTGAGCCTCGCGGCAGCGCCGGTCAACACCTTTGACTTCAGCAACAAAAAAGATCCGTTCAAGCCGTTCGTTGTTGTTAAAGCGGTTCCTAAAAACGTACCGGGGTCATCAAAAAATATCCCGCGCACTTCATTGCCGATTCATAGTTATGCAGTGAATGAATTCAAGCTTATCGGCATCATCACCGGCGGCGTTGATGGTCGGGCCATGGTGACTGATCCGGGCGGCAAGGGATATGTACTGAAAGTCGGGATGTTGATTGGCAAGAATAACGGAAAAGTTGTTTTGATCAATTCTAGCGGAGTTGACGTTTTAGAACAATTCAGGGATGACAATGGCCGTCTCCGGAGAGAAACGATTAAGCTGACCCTTCCCAGGAAACAATAAGGAGTTCCGCATGGCGTGGAAGAAGCATACATTGAAAATCGGGCTGCTGATATTTTCAATAACTTCAGTTCTTTTGGCTTCAGCACCGGATAATGCTTGTGCCGCAGATCCGGCTGATGCAGGCAAGCTGGCCAGCATTGAATCTGTTGTGTCAGCGGGTGAAGGGGCAGCAACCGCTATAATCGTCAAGCTGACATCACCTGCGATATACACCAGTTACAAAACGTCATTGCCGCTGCGTTTAGTCATTGATTTCTCACAGACTACCGAAGGGAACATCTCAGCTCCCATAGCCATCAACAGAGGGAATTTCAAGACCGTCACCGCGAGCAGATATGACACCGGCGCCGGCGTATTAACCCGTATGGAAATTATGCTTGTGAAAGACAGCGAAGCGCTGATTTCTCCACTGCCGGGAAATCCGGGTGAGCTGAAAATCACGTTCCCCGCATTAGCAGAAAAACCAGTTGCAGCAGTAAAAACCCCTGCCGTTGCACCGCCTGCCACCCCATCCGTGCCGGTTCCAGTTGCATCTGTGTCGACGGCAGAGGTGGGGAATGAGGTGCCGCTCAGTACACTAACCGCTATTTCGGTTAAAAATAATACAATTACTCTTGCTATAGATGGTGCTACCAGTGAGTTCAAAGCATTCAGGCTCAACAAACCGGAGCGCTTTGTTATTGATCTGTCCAACACGAAAAGCGGCCTGTCGTCACGACTTCTTCCATTAAATATCTCCGGTGTTGCCTCAGCGCGAATCGGCATTAATCCGGGCAAAGTGCGTATCGTTTTTGACGCGGTAAATGGCAATTTTCCTGAAGCCGTGGCTGTAAAATCGGGTTCAGGAGTGGTCATCACCCTTGGTAGCACTCCGGTTGCTGCTGATCCGGTTCCGGTGAAGACGGAAAAACCGGTTGTACCGGCCAAGGCAGTCGTACAGACACCACCGGCCAAGCAGCCGACCCCGATAAGCAGTAAAACAGGCGGCCCTTCGACCGTCGAGATGATTGATTTTCAAGTGGTTGACGGCTTGTCCAGAGTGTCAGTCAAAGTAACTGGTGAAGTTCAAGCGGAACAGCCGGTAAGGACAGCCGGTTACGTTACCCTGACGATCAAGAATACGACGCTGCCCAAAAACCTGCAGCGATCCCTGGAAACACGCTCTTTTGTGTCGCCGGTACTTCGGGTTACGCCTCTGGCGGTCACTACCAAGAAAAGTACCGATACAAAAATCCGTATCGCCACACGTGTTACCGCCCCGTTCGAGTTCCGTCGCGAAGGCGATATGCTGTACATGGATTTCAAACATCCGGAAGGTTTATCCAGAGATACGCTGAATCTTGACAATATTGATCAGACAGGAAGACCGGCAGTCCAGAAACCGGCACCGGCGCGTGATGGAGAAATATCGGCCGACCTTTCTGCGCCAGTGCCGGATGCAGGTGATAAATCCCTTTCCTCGGTGCGGAGCTATAAGGGGCGAAAAGTTACCCTTGAATTTGCCGATGCCGAGGTCAGGAAGATATTTCAGCTTCTCTCTGAAGTCAGTAACAAAAACTTTGTACTTGGTGATGAGGTCACCGGCACAATCAGTCTGAAACTTGTAAATGTACCGTGGGATCAGGCCCTTGATATCATACTTGATACCAAAGGACTGGACAAACGGGAGAACGGCAACATCATCCTCATAAAAGGCAAAGGCAAATTCAAGTCTCAGGCCGAGGAAGATCTGGATTTCAAAAAAACAGCCGCCAAGTCCATCGAACTCAAGACGGAAACTTTTCTGGTTAATTACGCGGATCTGACCGCCATAACATCCCAATTCGAACGACTGAAAACGGCAGAGAGGGGACAGATCTCGTCTGATACCCGTACCAACAAGGTGATCGTCAAAGACACCCCGCAAGCCCTCAGCGAAATGAGAGCGTTACTCAGCCAACTGGATCTCCCTGAAAAACAGGTTATGATTGAAGCCCGCATCGTTGAAGCCACATCCACGTTTACCCGTAACCTCGGCGTCAACTGGGGCATCCATAATCGAGACGGTTCTGCCTCTTTTTTCGGTATCAACCAACTGGACACCGCTTTTGGCGGGGTTGCTGCGGTTGCTCCCACCACGGGCACTGCTTCAACCGCTGGCGGTGCCATGGGCATATCATTCGGCAGACTTACCAGCAATATCTCGCTTGACCTTCGCCTGAGCGCGTCCGCCGGTGCCGGGCTTATTAAAATTGTCTCCACCCCCAAGGTTGCCACCCTTAACAACAAAACGGCGAAGATCACCCAGGGGCAGCAGATACCGTATCAGGCTGTTGATAAAAACGGTAATCCTGACACGAAATTCGTTGAGGCGGCCCTGGCGCTGGAAGTCACTCCGCATATCAACGCCAATGGCACCATCAGTATGAAGATTGACGCGAAGAACGACTCCCCCGGTACCAGTAGCGGCGGAACGGCTCCTCCGATTAACAAAAAACAGGCAACGACTGAAATGCTTCTGCGTGACGGTGAAACTACTGTTATTGGTGGCATTTATATAGATGATGATAAAGAGTCTAACGATGGGGTGCCATTCATGATGGATATTCCGTTCCTCGGCAATCTTTTCAAATCAAGCGCCAAGTCCAAGGTAAAGACCGAGTTGCTGATTTTTATTACGCCGAGGATTTTGAACTGACGGCTGTTTGTCAACAGCAGTTTATGAGAAAATTTCGCACGGGAGCTAGCAGATGAAGAAATTGTTACTGTTATGTATGGCACTTAGCGTGGGGCTGTTCAGCTGTGGTGGCCTTGGTAAAGATGTTGCCGGTTCCTTGACAATGACCGACATAGTTACCAAAGACCAGGGTGGCGGTACCTACAGCGTGGAAGCCAGCGCAATCTATGTACCTGATAACAGCAAAGACCCGTCAGGTGCCGAATTGTCGTTCACGGCTACCTATACGACACCTTCTGGCAGCTCTGCTACGAAAACTGGATCGATTACAATCGGGAAAAGCGGGGGTGCTACCTTTACTGATTGGAAAGCACAGGGAAATGAACCGTATTTTTTAGTTCTGACCGTCAGTATCGGTGGCCTGTCCTATACAAAAACATCTTCGATTCCTGCTGTGTCTGCCTTAGCCGTAACTCCGTCTTCGGTTGCATTTCCGAATACAGATCCGGTCGGAACGTCCACATCAGTAACAGTCACCGGAGGTTATGCACCCTACACCGTTGCATCGGAAATTCCAGCCGACATTCAGGCAGGGATATCCGGATCAATCATCACAATAACCAAATTTGCTCTGGGCTCTACAACACTAGCCGCTACAAAGGTGACTATTACCGATAACAAAGGGAGCTACATATCTATTCCAGTCGGATACTATAAATAGGCACAGAACGTTACCACGCAGTTAGTAGTTACAACCTGCTTCACAAACAAAAGAGGGCGCATTCAAATGCGCCCTCTTTTGTTACCGTACTATGCAGGGTGGCCACCCCAGAAAACCTATCTGGCACAGATCTTAAAGTCTGATCCCAGCCAACAGGCCTTATCTTTTGTTGAACGTTTAGCAGCGCCCCATTTTGAATTGTTGCCGTTTACGGTGAGAGCACTTACTTCTGCGGCCCCTTTTCCCGTTACGGTTACTGAAACAACCAGAATCCCTTCCAGCAATGGCTTTTCATTGAAATCAGACAGGCTGAATGATCCGTCTGCGTCCGGTATAAAAAGGCACTTGCCGCTAAAAGCCACTTTACCTGCGGTATGAATTTCACATTTTGCAAATTTACTTTTTTGGGCACGTTCAACTTCTTTCAGCATATTCCTGGCATCTGTGTGGTTGGGGTTGACCGCTAAAAGCTTTTTTAGAGTACTGGCCGCTTCATCGAACTTCTTCAAATTAGCTTGCACTACAGCCAAATTGAAAAATCCGTTGTCATATTTTGGATCTAATTCCACCGACTTTTTATAATATTTGGTTGCCAGGGGAAGATCTCGTGCCTGTTCAGCAAGCACTCCGAGGCTGTAAAATGCAATTGGAGCTTTTGGATTCAGCTCCGCAGCTTTTTCAAAGGCCTTCTTTGCTTCAGCAATTCGACCAAGCTCTGCCAGTGCAATACCATAATTCAGATACGCGCTGTCATAGGTCGGCTTCGTATCAATCGCTTTCTTTGCCCAGATAAGCTCTTCATCGAATTTGCCAAGGGTGCCATATAATCCGGCGATACTGTTCATAGACAGTACATTTTCAGGTTGGCTTTCCAGGATCTTCTTATGTAATTCAATGGCAGCCGGAATATCACCGGCAGTTTCGGCAGCTAGTGCTTTTAGAATTACCCCTCTGTTATCTATATCCGGCTCACCAAGCACCCATTGACCGTCATGAAAGACAGTGCCATCAGCATTAGTGAATTTGCCCCGCCCTTCGTAATTGTTGTCTTTAAACTGCCCGGCATACCGACTGCCATCGGTCAGCGTATAAATCCCTTCTCCACTAAAGTTGCTGTCTTTAAACTGCCCGACATACCGTTCACCGCTTGATTCGGTATATACCCCCTGACCATCGTAGTTATTGTCTTTAAACTGGCCGACATACCGACTGCCGTCTCCGGATGTAAGTGTTCCCTGCCCGTCAAAGTTGCTGTCTTTAAATTGACCGACGTAACGGCTGCCATCGGTCATGTTCAACGTTCCCTGCCCGTTATAGTTACCATCCTTGAATTCGCCGATATACCGGCTTCCATCTTCAAAAAATAATGTTCCCTGACCATCGTAGTAGCCCTCTTTGAACTCTCCGATGTACCGTTCACCTGCTTCCGACTTCGCTTCAACTTTTCCGTGAAGCTTCCCTTCTTTCATCCCACCAACATATTTACTCAGTACCTTTGTATCTTTGAGTAAGGTAAGTGTCCCGTTGCCGCTCGCTTTTCCTCCGACACATTCACCATCCCAGGTGCCGACAGGTAAATCAGAAGCGTTCCAAAAGCTGCAGCCGGTACGGCTATCCCGTAACCACCCTTCAGCCTTTGAAGGGGCGGGCAGTGATACCAACAACGCTATTGTTACTATGCAGACATTCATTACATACTTGTATTTCATCTCAGTGTGCCCTCATTTGTTATCCCGCAATGCCCCAGAGAAAATCAAAAACTGACCCCGGCTTTCAGAGAATAAATAGGCCGCACCGCATATTCAGCCTCCACCGTCACACCAACTAACGGGAAAGGGGTGAGTTTGACTCCGCCGAAAAAGCGCGGCACGGTGTTGGTCTCTTTGGCAAGGTTGCTCATGACTTGCAGATTCCCTTTTGCTTCGCTGGTGACCCAGAGCACGCCCGCTCCGGCATAGGGAGTGATAAACACAAAACCCTTGCTGATCGAAGCATCAGCACCGTAAGTCTGCAGGCCAAGATCCTTTACCCCGTCAAGCTTCGTAAAGGTGCCCCTCACGCCGATAGCCGGGCTTGCCGCTCCACCGCTCAGAATTGATTTGCTCACCTCGACACCGTACAGCTTGATATTACTACTGGTGGAACCTGAATACATGGCACC
Organism: uncultured Geobacteraceae bacterium; assembly: GCA_903852495.1. Taxonomy (GTDB): domain Bacteria; phylum Desulfobacterota; class Desulfuromonadia; order Geobacterales; family Pseudopelobacteraceae; genus JACRCG01. Next base: position 15,953 of record CAINRC010000066.1, read on the forward strand.
AACGTCAATGCCGAACGGAAGCCCCTTACGCACCCGGACTTTGGGAATAATAAGATATGATGGTGCATCACTGTTAAAGGCAGATTTCCAGTAGCTGCTCCCCTTATCAATACTTATGGCGGATGCTTCAGCGGCAATATCAAAGCCGCTGATGCCGAGCGGCGCTGCCGGTGCCAGATTTCTGTAGCCAAGCGCTGCACCCGCCTCCTTGCTTAAACTTCTGAATTCATCCTGGGCAAGTTTGGTAATAAAGCTGATATCAGAAGCCGAAGCCGCCGAACCTGAAAGGGCCAGAACCATGACAAACATCCCGCATACGAACCATCTTTTCATACAATTCTCCTCATCGATATTCTGTGGAATCCGGCAGGGCAGCATCTACGGAGCAGGCTTTACCGGAGCTGTTTTTTTAGCCAGGTAGTTTGCGACAAAAATAAACTCGTCCAGGTAATCACGCACGCCATCTTTGTTCAGATCATGAAGCGGAGCATCAGTCGTACCGGTTTCTTTCAGGAACGTATTCCACCCCTGCTCGTCAAAAGTCAGCGCTGTTTTAACCGGCGGTGCAACGGTCAGTGGGTATTCAAACTCCTCATCACCTGCCAGTATAGTTGCGGTAGCCTTGGCGGTACCGGCTGCAGGCAGCACCTCAACAACCCAGCGTAATTTATTCTGCTGGTCCTGTTTAAAGGAAACCAGTTTGCCGCCGTTCACGGCAAAGTTTGGTGACTGGGTTATCCGGGAAGGTATATCAACCGTCAGGACGGCTTTACTGACGCCGTCACTCAACAGAACCGGAGGCATCTGGCTGATGGTCTGAGCAACCTTCTTGTCAAAGAGTGCCGCCATATCCGATAGTTTTTTGCTGCCGGCGTACTGCTGGAAGCGCTCTAAAATCGACAGATAGACGATATATTGCTGCGTTTCAGTCGGCTTCGTGTCAGCGGCCGGCGTGGCAGCGGGTTTACCCTGCTCTGCAGCCCTATTTGCCGGTGGTTCATCACTGACAGGAGGAACCGGAAATGGCGGTATAACTGGTGCTGGCCGCGTAGATGGCTGCTGCTGTTGCTGCATCGGATCAGTTGGCAGGGTTATGGTGCCGGGGACAAACCCGCCCGTGCTTGTGGTGTATGGGGTGGTCGGGGTCGTTTGGGCTACAGTGGTTGCCGGGTTGGTTGTGGTGGACGTGGTGGACGAGCCTGAAGCGTTATCCTGTGTCGTTGTACCAGAAGGGTCAGTACTGCTCGGTGATGTTGCGACCGTTGCACCGCTGCTGTTGATCATAGTGTAGTTTACGGAAGAAATGCCGCCGGTTCCGGTTTTCGAGGCAAAATTAATTGAAGCAATCTGCCCGCCGCCCGAAAAAGCGGTATTACTGATAACAGCAATCTTGATGAGACCGGGCGATGAGTGGTTTTCAGCAAACAGTGCACCTGAGGCAAACCCTCCTTTGGCTACTGTCGGACTGCCCAATGATGCTGAATCGTACCGGATATCTATCTGAACTCCGTACACGCCATCCATCCCTATGCCATCCACTGAAAACGTGGGCGCATTTCCACCGACGGAAACGGAGGCGGCAAAGGCAGATGAAGCCAGCAGTGCTAACAGCAGCAGAGAACGGGTAATTACTCGAACTATATTTTTCATGATCGCTCCTTTTGAATATAATTGGTGTCTTGGCGTATCGTTATGGTCGGGAAATATACCATGAATTTTTTTTCTATACCAGCACCTTGCGATACCATAAAGAAGGGCCGCGTATCAATCCGGAGAGCTTCCGGGTTTGACACGCGACCCATTTTTATTCTGATTGGTACTGATCTCCCGCCACATCATATCTCCCTCCCCTTCAAGGGGAGGGATGGGGTGGGGATGGGGTAATTCCGGTGCTAAAAGGCCCCCATCCCCCTCCTGGCCTCGGGGAGGAACTTGAACAGCGGGAGATCAGTGCTAATCTGATTTTTATTGTGAAGCGCTGTTCGTTACATTGAGTCGGAAACAGTTATTTTAGCAGTTTCAGGCGACTGACCGGCGTAGGGATTTTATTCCGCCCGATCAGTTTCATCTTCAACCGTGCGGCATTGGAACAGTCATAACTGGTGTCGCTATCTTCAGCTTTGGGGCCACGCTTGATTTCAAAAAGTTTGAACGCGCGTGTCAACAGCTCTTTCTTCCACTCGCTGACCTGTGTCGGGTGAACGGTATATTCCTGTGCAAGCTCGCTCAGCGTCTTTGTGCCACGGACGGCATCAAGGGCCACTTTTGCCTTGTACTGACTGGTGTAGCTTTTACGCTTCTTGGAGTACATACGCCTGTCCTTTGTACCGCACAGTATTTGGTATACACCTTTGAGGCTCTTGCAAAAGTCTTAAAACATTCTCCCCCTCCCTTGACGGGGGGAGGGGACTTTTTTGGACTTTTGCAAGTATCTCTTTTGTCAGTTTATTACGGTCCACAATTGTCGGAAAACTGGCTGCTCTCGACGGTATTATTTTCAATATGTTCCATGTGGAGTTTTTTGGGTATAGGGGTAAACCCTTAGATAGTTTCCGTCCGGAAAGGGTGCTTTTTCCCCCTGGCGGC
>CAINRC010000067.1 GCA_903852495.1 uncultured Geobacteraceae bacterium
ACCCCGAAACCTGCGATGTGGAAGATGACGTCGGCCGGCAACTTCGGTTCAGGTAATTCGAGTGTCATCCATGAGGGAAGGCCAGTCACATTGAACTTGCGCCCCAGCGGCCCCGCGAGGAGCCCCATCACCAAAAATACCAGAGCGCCCCCACCAACTAAAATAGCTACAGGCAGTGAACACCCGAGACAGCCTTTTTTCTTAGTAGCCACTAGGCATCCCCTTTACCCTGTTTATTTTTGATAAACGGGAGAAACATTTGATATACGCCATAAACGGCTGCGATGACGCCGATTATCAGACCAATTATGGTAAAAAAAGGCTTGGTGCTGAACTTCCCGTCCACCCATACCCCACATAAGAGCCCGAGGATGATGGCTATTGCAATGTACCATCCCACCCCAAGAACTCCGAGAGCGGCCCGCCACCCCTGCATTTTGCCTCAAATTGCCGCCGAAAGAATAACAGAATATACCGAATAAAGTCAAGAGGGCAGTTAGCCTCAAAAATCTACCGGCAATAAAAAGCCCCGGAAAAAATCCCAGGGCTTCATTCCGTTAAATGACTAAAGAGTCAGGACTTGTATTTGCCGAAATCTTCAAGATCCAAGCTATTTAAAAAATCACTGAAGGCCGAGAGTTTGCCGAGTTCCTCATCGCTGACTTTGCCGGGTTTGCCCTCGGGCATTTTCCCTTCAATTTCGGGGTGCTGATTGTCCATAACGAAATCTTCGCCCTCGCCATGCGTCAAAGAAATGCCGGCTTTTTCAAGGACGGAATCTTCGGCATAAATAGGCACCTCACCTGCTGTGAGAGCCAATGCGAACGCATCAGATGGGCGGGAATCCACTTCCATTTGGTTGCCATTGACTGTAAAAACCACTTTGGCGTAAAACGTGTCGTTTTTAAGGTCGCTGACCACCACAGAATCTATCGTGGCACCAAGGCTGTCAACGATGGAATTCATAAGATCGTGTGTTAAAGGACGCGGTACCTGCTCACCGCGCAACTTAATGGCGATAGCATTCGCTTCCGCAGGCCCGATAAATATAGGAAGATAACGTTCGGCTGATTTCTCCTTAAGCAGAACAACGTAAGGAGTGCCGTGTTGGGTGGACTTGGGGTTCATCATACCCACCCGCAGGCTGTCGATGGTCATCTCAATCATAGTTTCATCCCCTCCTTACAACCACATGCATAATTCTACCCCCGAGTATCAGGAGTGTCAACTGAATCTCCACACCTGTACCGAAAGGTTCGATCAGCCTGCTCAGGTATAGCACAAACTTCTGTGACCGGATGCAAGCGTGCTCGCCTTCATTTAAAATGCGAGGTATCGAGAAAACCAGCTTTTCTCTTTTTTCATCCAAGCAATACTGAAAATATTGTTCCGCCTCTACTAGCGCTTTTTTTTAGACTTCTGGTATAATGATTGCACTTCTATCAACCTCAGGAGGGAAAATTCATGCAAAAAGGCCATAAGGCGATTGTTTGGTTTGAAGACGTAGGCCGTAAGGACATCCCCCTGGTAGGCGGCAAAGGAGCCAATCTGGGAGAGATGACCCGGGCCAAGATCCCTGTGCCTCCGGGTTTTATCGTCACCGTAGATGCGTACTTTGATTTTATCCAGAGCGCCGGACTCGCCCCAAAGATCGTCGAGAGTTTAGAAGGACTTGATACCAACGATAGCAAGAAACTCTTGCAAGCCTCAGCCCAGATCAAAAAACTAATCGCGAACGCGGCCATGCCGCCCGAAACCGCGAAAGCTATCGAAGAAGCATATCTGAAAATGGGTGACGGGCTTGTAGCTGTACGTTCTTCCGCCACC
>CAINRC010000068.1 GCA_903852495.1 uncultured Geobacteraceae bacterium
AAATCCAAGAAGCCAAGAAAAAGGCTCTTTCAGATCACCGGTGGCAGCTAAATAAGGATTTTCGCGTTTTGCCTTTAGTTCCTGCTCCTTTTCGAATTCACTGTTGCCATCTGTAAGTCGAAGATAAGCCCCTTTGTATTCGAGGTGTCTGACATTTTCAATTACGAATGCAGTTGTTGATACGACTTCACCACCTATGCTATCAAACGCCCTTGCACCCAAGTGAGACATAGACAAGATCGTGTCATTATTTAGAATTTTTGATCTTAGATCTTCGTAGGTTGACAGAAACATCCAGCTCTGCATGGTTATCATGGCAATAAGCCCTTGCTGCCGTACAAGATCAATATTGCGTTCGATAAACATAGCAAATAGATCAGACTTACTGACTGGATAGCAATCTTTTGCAAAAACCTGTAAACGCCCATTCATGCTTCTATTACCCATATACGGCGGGTTGGCAACAACCACATGGTATTTCGGGCTCAGGTAATCAGCCTGCTTCAATGCCAAAAGCACCCGTTCATGGGTATTTTGCAGGAACAGGTCAGAGGTCAGGTTTTTCTCCTCAACCTTCCGCAATACGCTTGCTGCATCGGCATATTCCGGCCTGATGAGTGAGCCGAAGTTATCCGCCTCACGGAACTGGTGCAGCATGGTCTGGAGATTGACGGTGAAGAGATCCCGGCCAACGGCATCCATGTAGCTCTTCAGTTCGCCATCTTCAAACAGGATATTTTGCAGAATGCAGATGTTTGGCTGCACCGGCTTGCGGAAAAAACGGCGGGAATTGCTTGTGTCCCCCTTGGGGTTTCCCTTGGCTGCCTTCATGGTAAGGGCAAAAGCCGCCAACTCACCAGCCCGCTCATCAATCTCGATGCCGAAAAGGTTGTTCTCCAGTATCAGACGCGGTATCTCGTTGGCATCGTACCCTTCCTCTTCATAGATGGCATAGAGAATGTCGTATGAATAGGTTAGCATGTGGCCAGACCCGCAGGCTGGATCGCACAGCTTGATCTCCTCCGGCTTACTGATCCTCAGGAAATCCGTCTCCGGTGTTTCCGGCTTGATGTAGTAATCCATTAGCTTAATCAGAGGGGAGTTTGGCCGGTTGAGCATCCATAGGCGACCGAGAGAGTTACCACATTGGTTTTCCAGGGACGTTGCTGCTTTTCGACGAAACAGATCAGACGTTCAGGAACACATTGACCCACTCATTGAAAGCCCGGTCAGCGGCTAATATCATGCGGCGTTTGATCGATGCCTGTTCCTTGAGCGGCATCAAAGGTGTTTTGGTCTCCTTTGCGGTACTGCCAAACTTCATTCCGGCCTGCGCAAACAATTACCAGGCTGTAGGCGAACGCCTTATAATTTCAAGTGCAGGGAGGCTTGAACCGGGGTGGCGTACACCGGTGTTGCGCTTGGATGCAATTAATACCCTGCCGGAACATGTTGAATTTGTTGACTCCGCCATCGAAAAATTTCTAACTCTGTCTCGTACACTTGGCATTGATACAAATCTCAAATCTCAGCTGCAACAAGCTGGGGTGGATATATTGAACAAACATGCTGGATTGGATTTCAGACGACCGCTTATTCGTAGATTCGCAAGTATGCTACTTGCACATGTATAAAACGAAAAACTGGAGGGACTATGAATTTGATTGAAATATTTCAAGACATGGCATCTACGGGTCAGCCACCATTACAGGGGTGTGTCGATCTTGGTGTAGGGTACGAAGATGTATTTCAGCGTCTTGAAAAGACGTATATGTCTGGTTTCTTCATGCGTGGCAAGTCTGCAGAAAAGTTTGTCGTTGGTCCGTATGGCTCTGGTAAAACTCATTTTTTACGACAAACACTTGAAATTGCCAGAAAGAACAACTGCGCTACAGCAGAAGTTCAGTTGAGCAGGAATATTGATATTGCCAAAATACTCATCGTCTATAAGGAGGTGGCCAGAGAAATAGCGGTTCCTGGCCAAAAGCGCAAAGGAATCGAAGGTCTTCTTAAAGCCTATTACGACAACGTACGCTTACAGGACAATGACCCTGAGATCTCTGACGAGTTTGTCCGCTCTGCTATTGAGGCTCTCGAAGATGTGGCGTTTGAGCATGACGGATTCAGGCGAGTTTTGATTCGGACTCTGAAGGCAATTGTTCGTGGGGAGAAAGACATCATCGACGCAGGCTGTCAGTGGCTTTCAGGCGAGGTCGCCGACAAGGATGTCGCCAAAGTCTTGAAGATGTCAACTATTACAGCGACCGAGCAGGATGCCTTTGGTCGCAGGGCTATGTTCTCGCTCTGTCAGTTTATTAAAGCAGCAGGATACAATGGAACCGTAATCGGTTTTGACGAAGCGGAACAGGCTGCAAATGTACCAGCCAAGCAACTGAACAAGATATTATCAATGGCCAGATCTGAAATTGATGCTATCACACGTTTGCAAGGCGGAGCCGTTCTGATTTTCTATGCATTTACTCCAGATGTGATCCAAGAGATGCAACGCTATCCGGCTTTACAGCAAAGGCTTGCTGAACCCGATCCGAATCGACGGTTTTTTGATGGAAATGACTATTCGCCTCAAATTGATCTGGCGCAGCCGTTTCAGGTGAACAACAGCAAGTCTCTGATTATCCTTCAGCGGATTGGCGAACGCTTGGTGAACCTGATGTTCGAAACATATCAAGAAGAGATGCAAGCGTTTGATAAGAACCAAATTCTAACAGCCAGCCATGACTGGGCGGATGAAATTGATGCCAGGAATGCATCAATCAGTAACAGAAGGGATATGGTTCGCCTTACATGTTCCAGATTGCTTCATATGTACCATACTGGAAGTCTGGAAGAATTCGTTGAACCTCCGGAGCTTTCTCATGCAGGTGATGAGGAGGTGTAATATGTCTCACAATCTTGTTGAAGGAATGCATGTCAATACCAAGTTTGGCAAAGGTGAGATTAAGAGCATTGAGTCTAATCGAGCGACCGTTTTTATCTTCGAACGTCGAACAGCAGTAAAAATTGCTATATCCCCACAATTCATCTGGAGAGATGAAAGCGCCACTGCTAAAGTTTCCCCATCGAAATCTGAAGCCCACCATCAGGTTGTGCAATCGCTTGGCGCTGAGCAACTCAACAACCACCAGGCACTCCACTCCCTCAGATTCGGTCTCGTTCCACACCATGTATTGCCAGATCTCACTCATGGATTCGATGATCTGGAGGCCTGGGTTTTGGATTGTCTACCAGAAGGGGACGATGGACCACCTAGAGTGGCCGAAGTGTATGGTCAATACGGGACAGGCAAAAGTCATACGATGGCTGTTGTGAGGCACATCGCCAAACGCGAAGGCTATGTCACCGCACGTGTCGAAGTCAATGGCAGAGGTGTCAGTTTATCAGATCCAGAGAAATTACTTTCGTACCTGTGGAGCAGTCTAGATGCCAATGGGCTCCATTCTGCAACTCCTTTATTGGAACTTTATTCCAAGGCAATTGAAAATAACCACCGGGCTCCCTGCATCGCTCCTCAAGGAATAGACAGGATTGCCGACAATTACCGTACGATCCGACTGCTTAAAAACCGGGGGATTCTTGAACTCTTTGAATTTGAATATGATGCTATAATCTCAAGTCATGATGAAATAACAGCCAGTGAGCTTCAACGCCAGATCAATCAGCAGCATCAGATAAACCACGGTGATTGTGTTTCAGTGAAGAAAATGATCGGCAGATCGGTTGAAGATCGCCCCTATGATTTTGTCGAGTCCTTATTCGGTCACGCAATCATCAGCAATCTTGCCGGGTTTAAGGGGTTGGTTGTTACTATTGATGAGTTCGAAGTCGAGTATTTGGGGCTTTTCGGAAGAGTCGTTGATCTGATTAATGCGCTCACAAAATATCTGACTGGCGATACTTCACACCCATGGGCACCATGTGCGTTGTTTTTTGCAACAGTGGATCAACCTGGGCACCAGGGAGATAAGGTTGTTGACCAGTTGATCGAGGCCTGTGATGGCGACTATTATCCTTTGGATGAAATGGATTGGGATGCAATGAAGGATATTGGTAAGCGTATCCACACGCTTTATAATAAAACATACAGGCTATCGGAACCGTTTTCAGTATCGAAAGCTCAAAATATCTACCAAAAGGTAGAGAATCACGGAGGACGGGTGCGTAGTTTCATCAAGCATTACATGGCGCATCTTGATGACAATTTCGGCCCCCCCAATTGAATATGGGCGAGTCATTAAACAGTGACATACGGATTGCAAAGACACTCGTACAGACATGGCCTGTTTTTTTCAGCCGTTTTGGTAGGTTAACTGAAGTCCAACGATCCGTAATACCACATATTCTCGATGGAAAGAATGTACTCGTATGCGCACCTACTGCGTCTGGCAAAACAGAAGCTGTATGTGCTCCCATCCTTGAGGCCAACGCTGATCGTCGTGACCCTTGGCGCATCTTATACATTGCGCCGACTCGGGCCCTCGTGAATGACCTTTACTACAGAATCTCAGGACCTATTGACAAACTTGGCTTCCGGATTGCCAGATACACCGGTGACCATCATGATAATACCAACAATGCCAAAATCATCATCACAACTCCCGAATCGTTTGATAGTATGCTTTGTAGAGGTAAACAGGCCGATGGCAAAGGGCATCTCTTGGCAAATGTCGTTGCCGTAGTAATTGATGAAATTCACCTGCTTCACGGAACTGCGCGGGGGGAACAACTGCGATGGTTGCTGAATCGGCTTAAGAGGCTCCGTGAACACGCATTAGTGGGTATTCTGACGAAGTCGGCCGCCTATTCCGACGGAAGTCGGCCGGGCATTCCGATGAAGTCGGCCACCCCCTGAGGGGGTGCGCCGCTGGGTGAAAA
>CAINRC010000069.1 GCA_903852495.1 uncultured Geobacteraceae bacterium
ACCTTCTTTTTCCCTGTCTCTTTTGCCTCTGAAGTTCTCCGTGTCTCTGTGCCTCTGTGTTAATAACAGGCTTTTTTGTATTCCGGAAACTTCTCAACAGACAAGACACAGAGACACAGAGGAAATCAAAAACGTAATGGTGAACCGTTGTAAATCCTTCTTTACCGCTCACCGAAAATCGCCGTACCGACCCGCACCAGCGTAGCACCTTCCTGTATCGCCGCCTCAAAATCCCCCGACATCCCCATGGAAAGTTCCGTCATTTCAACACCGGCAATTCCTTCGGCGGCAATGGTTTCCGCCAGGCGGCGCAGTTCGGCAAAATAGGGGCGGGCCGCTTCCGGGTCGTCAAAAATCGGGGGCATGGTCATCAATCCGCGCACCCGAACATTCGGGAGCAGGGCGCATTCCCGCACCAGCTGCAGCGCTCCCTCCTCCGTCGTGCCGGATTTGCTCGCTTCTCCGGAGATGTTGACCTGAATCAGTATGTCACAGACCGCGCCGAGCTGGCCCCACTGGCGGTCAATTTCCCGCGCCAGTGAAATCCGGTCCACCGAGTGGATCAACGCGACCCGGCCGGCGATATATTTCACCTTGTTGCTCTGCAGGTGGCCGATGACATGCCACTGGACCGCTTCAGGCACGTCCGCCAGTTTCTGCACCAGCTCCTGAATATAATTCTCCCCGAAAACGGTCTGGCCGGCATGGAAGGCTGCGCTGATGTCCGCCGCAGGGCGGGTTTTGGACACCGCCACCAGACGGATCGCATCCGGATCGCGGCCTGCCTTCTCCGCCGTGGCGCGAATACGCGAATGTATCTGGGCTAGATGGTCGGAAATGCTCATGGGGGAGGGTTACTCTACGGCCTGCATGGTCTGAAGGGCTTCATACAGCTCCGTCATCGGCAGGCCGATTACGTTGGTGTATGAACCGCTGATGGAGCGGACAAAATGGACGGCTCCGCCCTGAATGGCGTAGGCTCCCGCTTTGTCCATGGGGCAGCCGGTGGCGATATATGCCGCGATCTCCCGCTCCTCCAATTTTTTGAAGGTGACTTCCGTGGAGACGCTGCGGCTGATGTGGATGTCGTTAGTTTTGTCGAACACCGTAAAGCCGGTGATAACTTCGTGATTCCGTCCCGACAGCCCGGAAAGCATCCGGAGGGCATCGGCTCCGTCAGTCGGTTTGCCGAGGATGGCGCCGTCCAGTACCACAACCGTGTCGGCCCCGATAAAAAAGCGGCCGTCGTGCGTCGCCGCCACCGCATCGGCTTTTTCCCGGGACAGGCGCATGACGTGATCGGCCGGGACTTCTCCCGGCAGGACATTTTCGCAGATATCGGCCGGCACCACGGTAAACTCAATGCCGGCCAGCGCCATCAGTTCAGTGCGGCGCGGCGATGCCGACGCCAGAACAATGCTCTCCGGATTATTTGCTGTCATCGGTTTTCCGCGCCTCTTCCGCAGCATCCCGGCGCCGCTCTTCATACGCCTCACGTGCCTTGTGCTCCGCCTCAATCTCCTGCCAGTGCTTGGTCCAGTCCCTCTTACGCACCTGGTGAAGCACAAAAACACCCGGAATGATGACCGCTGCCCAGAAGATATTCATGGTGTTATCGTGCGTAATGCCATACACCAGCGAGGCGATGCCCATCAGCAACAAAAACACCTCCATCGACAGGATGCGTCCTATCAGCGATGCTTTCTGAATCCGGTTCTGCGTGTCGTGTGTCATGTCATTTCTCCTACCAGGGAAACATTTTGCCTGGATTCAGTATGTTGTTTGGATCAAGGGCCGCTTTGATCGCCTTCATGGCGCCAATCTGCTGCGGAGACAGTTCCAGTTCAATGTAGGGGGCCTTGGAAAGCCCGACCCCGTGTTCGCCCGACATGGTGCCGTTCAGATCCAGAGCCGCCTGGAAAACATCGCGGATAGCTTCGTGAGCTTTTTCATCCATACCGGGAACGTCCTTGTCAATCATGATGTTGACATGGATATTGCCGTCTCCGGCGTGACCGAAGTTGACGATCGGGATGTCATACTTCGCCTGGATTTTTTCAACAGCGCGAATGATGTCCGGCACTTTACTGCGCGGCACCACCACATCCTCATTGTACTTGGTCGGGTTGATGTCCCGCAGTGACGGGGAAACCAGCCGGCGCACCCGCCAGAGCTCTTCCGATTCGGCGGCATCCTTGGCCGCCCGGAACTGCACCAGTCCCAGCGGCTTGATCAACTCATGGATATGCGCCGCCTGTTTCTCAATCAGGTCACGGTCGCCGTCCACCTCGATCAGCAGCACCGCCCGTCCTTCGGGCGGAACCCCCAAATTGAAGCGGCGCTCGACGCACTGCAGCGTGGCGTAATCCATAAATTCCAGTGTTGTCGGAATGATTTTGTTACCGATAATCGTTGAAACCGCCTTGGCGGCGCCGTCAATGGAATCGAAAATCGTCAGCATGGTTTTCTTGGCGTCCGGGAACGGCAGGATCTTGAAGATGATTTTGGTAATCACCCCCAGCGTCCCCTCACTGCCGCAGAGGAGTCGGGTCATGTCGTAGCCGACCACCGCTTTGTAGGTTTCGCCGCCGGTGCGGATGATCTCGCCGGTCGGCAGCACCACTTCAAGCCCCATAACGAAATCGCGGGTGACGCCGTATTTGACGCAGCGGGGGCCGCCGGCGTTTTCAGCCACATTCCCACCCAGTGTGGAAAATTTGAGTGAAGCGGGATCGGGGGGGTAGAAAAAGCCGAGCTTCTCCACGGCGATCTGGAACTGCTCCGTCACGACGCCCGGTTCCACCTCGGCGATGAGGTTTTCGGTATCAATGCGCAGAATGCGGTTCATGCGGGTTGTCACCAGCACAACGCCCCCCCCTTTGGGGAGTGAACCGCCGGTAAAACCGCTCCCGGCGCCACGGGGGAATACCGGGAACCCTGCGCGGTTGGCCAGCTTCAGAACGGCGGAAACCTCTTCAGTGTTGGCCGGATGCACAACCGCATCGGGGAGGAATTCCATCTGGGTGGCGTCATAGCCGTAGCAGATCATGTCCTGTTTGGTGGTGGTTATATTGTCAGGGCCGACGATTGCGGTCAGTTCCTGGATCAGATTCGGTGCAAGCACGGGCGCTCCTTTCTCAGAATTAGTGGCTTAACTTTGCGCTTGCCAACCGGTTGAGGCTGACGCCGGCTTCAAGAGCTTCAATTGATAACTGCCGATGAACATCAGGAGGGACACGCACCATAAATTTGCCGCTAAAATGCTTGGTGGCAAGTGGTTCAGGAACCGGCTCACCGTTTTTTACCATATCCGCCGCGACCTCCTGAACAAGGGCGCTGACCCCTTTGAGAGCAGCTTCCGAGGTTTGGGCAAGCCAGCTAAGGCTGGGAAATTCAGCACAAAGTCCGACATATTCCGCATCCTCTTCCGACCATGTAACACGATAGGTATACTTGTCCCGATTATCGTTTATCTGTGCCATGTTCGATCTCCATCCGTTCGATAGCTTTGAGTACCTGCTTGACCTGATATACTTTTGCCGAACCTTTGTCGTTTTGGATATTCACACGGGGGTCGCCAAGCCAGGGGGTCTTATATATCCGGTGACTGCCAGCTGTCTGCCGTGCCTGCCCAAAATAGTGCTCGCAGACCCTGCAAAGATCGGCAAAACGGACATTAGCAGGATTATTGTGCATTGATTGAAGTAAATCGGTCACAACAGACGTGGCAAAATAGTATCAATAATGATATTGTGTGTCAATGAATTCAGCTGGACAGCAGGGAATAATCCCTGTTGCCACCTGACATGAAACCATCTATCCTTGGCGCAGATTGCAACCACACTCAGGAGGCCCTCCAGAATGAAGCGTTTCACCGTATGTATGTCAGCACTACTTGTGGCAGCACTGCTTGCGCTGCCCGCCTTTGCCGCACAGGATTCGAAGAAAACTGTAACAACCGCATCCGGTCTCAAATATGTCGATGTTGTTGTCGGCAAGGGGGCGTCACCGACCGCCGGTAAAACGGTTAAGGTGCATTACACCGGTACACTGGAAAGCGGTAAAAAATTTGACAGTTCTGTTGATCGTAACGAGCCGTTTTCATTCACCATCGGCGTCGGCCAGGTTATCCCTGGTTGGGACGAAGGTGTCATGACGATGAAGGTCGGCGGCAAGCGTAAACTGATTATCCCTGCCAAACTGGGGTATGGTGCGCGGGGCGCCGGCGGAGTCATTCCTCCCAATGCAACCCTGCTGTTTGATGTGGAACTGCTTGACGTAGGGAAATAATTTTCTGTCTTGGAGTTCGTGCGAATACCTCCCCCTCCCGCACCCTCCCCCGCTGGGGGAGGGACTAGTCTGTTTCTTTTCACCAAACCGGAGCTTTCTGAATGACAAACCTTATTTCCGCCGAAGGGCTGAAAAAACTGTGCGATGAGTATGATTATCTTTGGAAAGTGGAACGCCCCAAGGTTGTCCGGGGCGTTTCCGATGCTGCTGCGGAGGGGGATCGTTCAGAGAATGCGGAATATATTTATGGCAAAAAGCGGCTGCGCGAAATTGACCGCAAACTGAAACACATCGGTTCGCGCCTGAAAGTGCTGAAAACGGCGGTCCCCCCGGCTAAACCGACCATGGCGTCATTTGGCTGCTGGGTCACCTACGAAGAGGAGGGGGGAGCGGAGCGCTGCTATCAGTTGGTCGGGCCGGACGAAGTTGACGTCAGCATCGGCAAGATCAGTATCGACTCACCGGTTGGTCAGGCGCTGCTGCACAAGCGGCTTGATGACGAAATCCTCGTCCGTAAACCGGGGGGGGAACTGACCCTGTATATCACCGGCATAAGTTCGACGCGCCCGGAGTTATAACCTGCCATCTACCCATTTGTTCCCTTGTCCGCTTCCAGCGCCGCAATCCGTTCCTTTAGCTCTTTTTCCCGCTTCCAGCGGGCTGAGACGTCACGGATGATCGCGGCAACCCCCAGCATGACCCCCGCTTCATCTTTGACCATTACCATGGAAAACTCGGTGGAGAGGCGTGTGCCGTTCCGGTGCAGGGCCGGTGCCGAGAGCAGATTGGTGCTGTAGCGGCTGCTGCCGCTTGCCATGACGCGCCCGTAGCCGTCCCAGTGCCGTCCCCTCAAATTCTCCGGGATGATCAGGTCAAGCGATTGTCCCAGCGCTTCCGCCGCCGTAACGCCGAACATCTGTTCCGCCCCGCTGTTCCAGAAGCGGATAATCCCCTCCCGGTCGGAAAACAGTATCGCGTCACTGCTGCTGGCGATGATCGTACTGGCAAGCCATTCCTGTGTTGGTGGTGTCGTCATGTTCCCCTCCGTATATTTTGATTACCTCTGTTCCTGCTCATAGCCGGCCACAACCGCCTCATAGTGCGCGGCGAAGCCGACTGCGGCACGTTTCTCGGCCGCTTCATACCCGGCAATGATGCTGTCTCTCATGGTATCAGGGATAATCCGTTCCGCAAGCGGGTAGAGAATTTCATCCTCTTTTGCGATATGTTCCCGCAGCAGCGCGGCATAGGCCAGGGCATTGTCCGCGATGGTCTGCTCTCGGCCCCTTTGGCCATCCAAAGATTCACGGGTTGCACTCTCCATGGCGGCGACAAATGCCCGCCCCTCCACATGTTCCATCATCATGGCAGCAGTCGGGCTGTTTTCCCGTGGCATACCGTTTGTGATCAGCGCCTCGAAAAGCACATCCTCCTCCTTGGCATGGTGGAAGCGGTCGGCATAGCTGCGGATAAAATCAACACCGTCCAGATAAAACTGCAGGTTCGTGTAACTGCCGTCCGCTGTCCGGGGTGCGTTGCGCTCCAGCAGGGTGATCATTCTCAAAATAAGGCGGTGTTCGTTGACCAGCGCCTGGGTGATATCTGTTTTCATCAGTTCCTCCGCTCTCCGTTGATACCGATAGTGATACTTTCCAGCGGGATATCCATACCGCTTTTCTGGATCGCTTCCCGCACCATAATATCCAGCCCACGGCAGCAGGGTACTTCCATAATGGCCACCGTTACGCTCTTAACGCTGTTGCTGCTGAAGATGTGGGCCATTTTTTCCACATACGCGCTGGTGTCATCAAGTTTCGGGCAGGCGATGGCCAGTGCTTTTCCCCTGAGCAGTTCGTGGTGCATACTCCCCATGGCGAAGGCCACGCAGTCGGCGCAGACCAGAATATCCGCATTTTGAAAATAGGGGGCGTTTGGTGGCACCAGATGAAGCTGTACCGGCCACTGGCGAAGTTCCGAAGGTGCTTTTTCCTGTGTACCGCTTGTTTCCGGTCGTTCGATTACTTTAGCCATGCTGCCTGAGCAGCCGCATCCAAGATTTCCCATGATTCATTCTCCTTTTTTAGTCAGATAGTCGTTAATTTCCCGTTCAATTTTTACTTCGTCTTCCGGTGAAAGGCCGTGGATGGAAACCACATCCTTGAGCAGGCAGATACCGACCTTACAGGTGACGCAGCCGATATCAAACCTGCCCAGAATTTCACCGATCTCCGGGTAACTCTTCATAACGTCCTGAATGGCCCAGTCGCCAAGTTGGTCTTTGAATTCCATGATAACTCCTCCTTGCTTGTGATGTTTCCACCATACGCGGTTCAGGGGGATATTTAGATGACGTGGGTCAAGAATCGGGAGTTTTGTTGGATGGGGGAGGATGAATTGATTAAATGATTAAACGATTGAAGTTGTTATTAAAAACTGCGGCAGTTGTAAAAGGTGGCATCTCTAATGCCGTACATACGGCAGAGATTAATGATCTTCACGATTGGGTTTTTGTCCTACAAAGTTGGCTTATTAATCCAGTCCGAAATAGCAGTTCCGGGGACAGTATATAGTACTATTCGGTATTCTGTTTAGGTCCTGGCTTCTTTGGCCGGAGAGTCCTCTCAAGCAAGACCTCGACATTATCAATAAATGCCTCTTGACCAAGTGGTCTGCCAGACCGCTCATGTTTGCGGAACGTGGTC
>CAINRC010000070.1 GCA_903852495.1 uncultured Geobacteraceae bacterium
CCCTTTTATCAGTTTCACTAGATGATGGATGCCGAACTGTGGATCTACCTCAACCAGTAGATGCACATGATCGGGCATCACCTCCATTTCGATAATTTCAGAGGACGTCTCTTTACCTACCTCTTCGATAATAGTTTTAAGACGTTCATCTACTCCATCTATTAATACAGACCTCCGGTACTTCGGAGCCCATACAACGTGGTATTTGCAAGAGTAGACAATGTTATTATTGCTCTTATATTTGATTTTAAATTCATTCATATGTTGAGTATACCACTAGAATCAATCTAACACAAGTGCTTTTTAACTTGACGTCTCACCCCATGGCTGAAGCGAGGGGCTTGCGACGGGGTCTCGGTCACTCCCCATGTGCTGATGAAAGCACACTCGCCCGAAGTTCACCCGGTGCAAATACAAAAAACATGCGGAACATGCAGTATTTATAAAATTCACGAAAAAGCAGTTGGAAACTTCCGCCATGGCTCCACCAGGACTCCTTCAGATTAACAGAATCCACGGGATACGGAATTATGGTTATGTCTTTAGGCAAAGAGTTATGGAACAGTATGGAAGCACGCTTGAGATGATAGCGCGATGTGATAAGCAGGATAGATCGGGCCCCGGAGCGGACAATCACGTCTCGACCGAAAATCGAATTTTCAAGGGTATTACGAGATGATTTTTCGAGTATTACATTTTCAGCATCAGGGTCACCCGGCTTTGGCCGATACAGGTCACTCGTCCGTACCGACGGGTCAACCCCCACAAATAACAGGTATTTTGCACGGTGCTCCCGAAAAAGACGAACTCCCTCTTCAACGCGTCCCTTACCTCCAGCCAACACAACAATCGCATCTGCTTTCCGTGTATTCTGACGATAGGAAAAGGTTTTATAGGTGAAATCAATAAAAAGGGCCGTTACGACAACCAGCCCGATAATACACAGTGTCAGGAATCCCTTGATTATATTCATACCTTATCCTATATTTTTCTTGCAACAAGCAGGTCAGTCTGCTATAAAATTTTTTTCAGTAATCAACGGAGGACAACGATATGTCAAGAAAATGTGAAATTTGCGGCAAAGGCCCCAGCTTCGGAAACAATGTCAGTCACGCGAACAACAAAACCCGTACTGTCTGGTATCCGAATCTCCAGAAAATCAAGGCTGTGAAAAACAACGGCAGCATCGCTACTGTAAAGGTATGCACCCGCTGCATCCGTTCGGGATTCGTAACTAAATCTCTCTAGGCATTTCGAAATCAGCTACAGTAAGCAGCCGCACCCTTCACAGGGATGCGGCTTTTTTTCGTTGTTACGATCTACAGACTGGCGATAACTTCAATTTCAAGCAGTGCACCGCGCGGGAGTGATTTCACCGCGACAGTCGAGCGAGCCGGCTTGTGGGCGGAAAAACATCGGCCATATATTTCATTGACCGCCGCAAAATCAGCCATATCAACCAGAAAAATGGTTGTTTTCACCACATCATCAAAGCCACAACCTGCGGCTGACAACATAGCAGCAATATTTTTCATCACCCGTTCGGCCTGCTGAGAGATCTCGTTTGCCACCATTTCTCCAGTGGCCGGGTCAAGCGGGATCTGCCCTGAGCAGAACAGCAAATTCCCGCATTTAACCGCCTGCGAATAGGGTCCGATCGCTCCCGGAGCTTTGTCCGTTGTTAGAATTTCCAGTTTCATTGTTTAATCCTTTCCACTTTTATAACACCCTTGATTTTCATAAGTGAGTTCATGACCTTCTGAAGATGTGCCAGGTCTGTAACGTTGACCTCAAAGATATTTTCGCCCCGCTGGTCAATAGTACTCTGAATCTGGGCACTGGCAATGTTGGCTTCACAGTTTGTAATGGCCAGAGTTATCGTTGCCAGAATACCTTTTACGTCGTGGCACAATACCCGGATTTTAACCGGCAGCGCTGCAGTTTTTACCTTGTTCCACGCCACATCGACACGCCGCTCAAGATCGCTTTCCAGAACAAACTGGCAATCGGAGGTGTGCACCGTAACACCCTTACCCCGCGTGATAAAGCCGACTATCTCGTCGCCCGGCACCGGATTGCAACACTTGCCGAAGCGAACCAGAACATCATCCAGACCGCCTATCTCAACAGCACCGTTAGACTTACCCTTCAGCTTGTTGATGACAGACTCAAGCCGCGATTCCTTATGCTCAGCCCGTTCCTTCAGTTTTTCTTCCGGGAGGAGTTTACCCACGATCTGACTACTGGAAATCTTCCCGTAGCCGACCGCCGCCAGCAGATCATCATCGGCCGCGTAGCCGAAATCAGCAGCGATCTTCTTGAATTCACCGCTTTTTTGTATTTTTTGAATATTTATTGAATACCTGCGGAAATCCTTTTCGCAGATTTCACGCCCCAGCACGATACTGCGCTTACGCTCTTCAATTTTGATCCAGGCCCTGATTTTGTTACGTGCCCGGGAGCTTTTGACGATTTTGAGCCAATCTTTGCTGGGGGTGTGATGTGGTGAGGTAATAACCTCAACGATATCACCGTTCTTCAACTCGTACTTAAGCGGCACCAGTTTGCCGTTCACTTTAGCGCCAACGCAGCGATGCCCGACATCAGTATGAACGCTGTACGCAAAATCTATCGGTGTCGAGCCCTTGGGATATCCCTTCACATCACCTTTGGGGGTAAATACATACACTTCTTCCGTGAACAGTTCGACCTTAACCGAATCCATGAACTCCTTGGAATCCTGAAGGTCCAGCTGCCATTCCAGGAGTTGTCGCAGCCAGGCAAAGCGTTTGACATCCTTCTCGTCATACCCTTTGCCCTCTTTATATTTCCAGTGGGCGGCAATTCCGGCATCAGCGACACTGTGCATCTCATGTGTCCGGATCTGAACTTCCATCCGGTCCCCCTGAGGCCCGATAACAGTGGTATGCAGGGATTGATACATATTCCCCTTGGGCATGGCGATATAGTCTTTAAAACGCCCCGGAATCGGCTTCCAGGCCGAATGGATAACCCCCAGCACCTCATAACACTCTCGGACATCATCAACCAGAATCCGCACCGCAATCAGGTCGTAAATCTCTTCGAATTCCACATTGCGCTTTTCCATTTTACGATAGATCGAATACAGGTGCTTGCTCCGGCCTGAAACTTCACCATGAATTCCATAAAAAGAAAGCTTTTCTGATATGATGGACTTTGCTTCTTCAACAAACGCTTCACGTTCATGCTTTTTCTGGGAGATCTTTTTGACCAGGTCAAAATAGATTTCCGGATGCAAATAGCGGAACGACAGATCTTCCAGCTCCACCTTCACCCATGAAATCCCCAGCCTGTTGGCGATCGGGGCGTAAATATCCATCGTCTCACGGGCAATACGGCGCTGCTTTGTCTCATCCTGAAACTCAAGAGTCCGCATGTTGTGAAGGCGATCGGCAAGCTTGACCAGAATAACGCGAATGTCGATGGCCATTGCCAGCAGCATTTTACGAAAGTTTTCAGCCTGGCTTTCTTCTTTGGTCTTGAAGTTGATTTTACTGATTTTGGTGACACCGTCCACCAGAGCCGCGACCTCACTGCCGAACATCTTGGCCAGATCCTCAGAGGTCGCCAGGGTATCTTCGATCGTATCGTGCAGAAACCCGGTCACGATACTCGGGACATCCAGCTTCAGCTCGGCCAGCAGACCGGCCACCTCCATCGGATGGATGATATACGGTTCACCAGACAGCCTCGTCTGACCTTGATGTACCTTGGCACAGTAAACGTAGGCCTTGCGGATCAGATTAAGATCTGCCGTAGGATTATACGCTGAAACCTTGTCAAGGATGTCGTTGAGTCGGATCATACGTTATTCGTCGCCTGTTACAGAAGAGATAGGGGATGTACGGAGAGTGGATAAAAAAAGGGTGAAACCGGAAAATTCCAGCTTCACCCAGGGATGGCAGGTTATACGCGCTGTTTTTTTGAAACTTCAAAACCGATCTTGCCGGCAGCAATCTCGCGAAGTGCCGTAACAACCTGACGGTTGTTTTTGGATTCAGTCAGCGGCTGAGCACCTTTGTAGAGCTGTTTGACCCGCTTTGCTGCAAGTATGACGAGCTGGAATCTGTTCTCAACTTTTTCCAGACAATCTTCAACCGTTACTCGTGCCATGATCGTACTCCTTTTACCAACATAAAATGAGTAAGCTTTGTACGCTAATTAACTTCAAATATCAAACAATTTTCCTACTTTATCCATCATTCTTGAGGTTTTGCGGCGATTGGCAGTAACAATTGCCGCCAATTCCCGGCACGCTTCATCAAAATTATCGTTGAAGATAATAAAGTCGTACCACCGGGCCTCCCTGATCTCATCGGCGGCACGGACGATACGCCGCTCAATAACCTCCTGGGCGTCGGTGGAGCGGAATTCAAGGCGACGGCGCAATTCCGCCATGCTGGGCGGCATAATAAACACATACACCCCCCCGTCAAACTGTTCCTTCAGCTTGCGAGCCCCCTGGCAGTCAATATCAAGAACCAGGTCAACCCCGTTGCGCCACGCCTCTTCAAGAGTAATCAGAGCGGTTCCGTACCGGTTGCCATGGACTTCGGCCCACTCGGCAAAGGCATTGTCCGCAACCATACTGTCAAAGGTTTCCCGGGTAACAAAATGATACGCCTCCCCTTCAACCTCCCCCGTTCGGGGAGCGCGGGTGGTAAAACTGACAGACTCTTTCATGTCGGGAAATGTTTTGAACAGCTCCCGACAGAGGGACGTTTTACCGGCCCCGGATGGTGCCGACAGAATAAGTATCAAGCCTTCTCGTTTCATCAAATTTGCCTCAACATTCGCACTTCTGATAGATGTATTGCCTGTCATTCAACGTTCTGCACCTGTTCGCGCATTTTTTCCATTTCAGCTTTGATCTGGATGACCAGATTTGTGATACCGGCATCATTTGATTTTGAACCGATGGTGTTAACCTCCCGATTCATCTCCTGCATAAGGAAATCAAGCTTGCGTCCAACCGGCTCGTCACTGGAGAGCGCTTCGTCAAACTGGCTGAAATGGCTCGAAAGCCGGACCAGCTCTTCCGTTATATCGCAGCGGTCTGCCAACAGCGCAACTTCCTGAGCCAATCTCCCCTCATCCATTTCAGCGCCATCAAGCAGTTGATCCAGACGGGTCTTCAATTTCTGGCGATATTCCCCGACCACCTGCGCAGTTCGCCCCCCTACTGAAGCGGCCCACTCGGCAACCTGCTGCCGTCTGCCCTGCAGGTCAAGGGCCAGCGCCTCTCCTTCGCGGGTTCGCATGGCGTCAAGTGCCGCCACGGCGGCCTCAACAGCAGCCAATAGCTGCGGCTGCAGCTCTGACGCATCCACTACTGTCCCGGCCCCCTCTTTCATCACACCCTTTAGCGACATAATGTAAGAAAGCGGCGCATCCTGTGGAAGATTGAGCTCTTTAGCCAACCGTTTATACGCATCAAAGAAGCCCCGCGCGACGGCCATATCCACCTGTGGAGTTGCAACAGCAGCGGCAGATTCATCCCACTGTACGGAAATGTCTATTTTGCCTCGCTTTAAAGATGCAGATGCCAGGCGCTTAATATCGTTTTCAAACTGATAGAACGACCTTGGCAGCCGCACTGAAATTTCGCCATAGCGATGGTTAACTGAACGGATTTCGACCAGAAACGTACCGAGCGGGGTGGATAGTTCCCCTTTGCCATATCCGGTCATGCTTTTGAGCACTGCGTAGTACCTCCGTTAATTTTACGTTCACATACCGTAATTCCTGCTTGTTTGTCCAGCCAATTCCGGTATAGTTCCGGCCATGCGGACACTTAGACTTATAACCGGCAGTTCACAGCGCCACCTGCTTGAAGTATTTGCCGACGCCCTCCGCTCCTCGCCTCCGCCGCCCCTGGAAAATGAAAGTATCGTTGTTCTCAGTCACGGCATGTCCCGCTGGATCTCCATGGAGCTTGCGTCCCGTCTGGGGGTATCCGCCGGCCTTGAGTTCAGTTTCCCCAATGACCTCCTTGACCGCTGTTTCAGGGCCGTACTGCCCGGCGCATATTCATCCACCCCCTTTACCCGCAGTTCACTGACCTGGCGCATTGCCTCCTTACTGCCGTCACTTTCACAGCAAGAGGGTTTTGAACCGATTGCCTCCTATCTCGGCGACGGCCGGGATGATCGTCGCACCATGCAGATATCCCGGTCGATTGCCGACTGTTTTGACCAATACACCATATTCCGCCCGGAACAGATCCTTTCCTGGGATAACGGCAACGGCAGAGACTGGCAGGCGCTGCTCTGGCGGGCAATCAATCACGACTGCACCGGGAGCCACCGGGCGGCACTGCTGAAAGCGCTGCAGGTCCATGTGTCCCATGGCGTACCACCGCACCGTATCCTACCCCGCCGTATCAGCCTTTTTGGCATATCCTATCTTCCGCCGTTCCATCTGGAAGCGCTACGGCTTCTTTCCACATATTGTGACGTTACCTGTTATCTGCTCAACCCCTGCGGCCAGTATTGGGGGAATATTTTATCCAAAAAGAAAAAATCGCGACTGGCACTGCAGTCAACGCTTTCTGACGTAGCGGAAGAATATTATGAAACCGGGAACCCGCTCCTGTCATCTCTCGGCACGCTGGGACAGGAGTTTTTTGAATCACTGCTGGATTTCAGCTTTGAGGTGGAAGAGTTAGAGGACCCGCTGCAGAGCGGTGAGAGTGCGCCCCCTACACTCCTTGCCACCATTCAAAACGATATTATTACCCTTTCCGACCGTCCGGCACTCACCGGAAAAAGCATCGTTGCAGAACTCGACCGCTCACTGCAGTTCCACTCATGCCACGGACCGCTGCGCGAGATGGAGGTGCTGTACGACTATCTGCTGGCCCGGTTTGATGAGCTTCCCGGGCTGGAACCGCGCCACGTTGTCGTTATGATCCCGAACATCGAAATCTACGCCCCGTATATCACTTCAGTGTTCAACAGCCGCTCGTCCAGACGTCCACCGCTCCCCTACACAATCGCCGACCGCAGTATCCGCCGGGAAAGCCAGTTTGTCGAAGCGTTCCTCGCACTTATTGGTTCGCTGACCGGCCGCTTTGCGCTGAGCGAAATGCTGGGACTTCTGGAAACGCCTGCGGTCATGCGCCGTTTTGCTATTGACGGAGATGAACTTGTTACCATCAGAACCTGGCTGACGGACTGCTCGGTGCGCTGGGGACTGGACGCTGACCACCGTGCCGCTCTCGGTTTCCCGCAGTATGCTGAATACAGCTGGCAGGCCGGTCTGGACAGGCTGCTCCTCGGTTATGCCATGTCACCGGCAGGCGCTGGAACTTTCAACAGCATACTCCCCTACCCCGCTTCCACCGGGCAACAGGCGGAAACCCTGGGAAAACTGATTGAATTTGTTTCCGCCGTCCGGGAGAGTTCCGCCCGACTGAGCGCACACCGCACGCTTACCTCCTGGGCTGATGCCCTGGCGGCAATCACCGCCCGGATGCTAACGCCGGACGAAAGCGACACCACAGGGCCGCTTGCCGTTACCAAAGCGCTCAACTCCCTGCGGGAAGCCAGCACTACCCATGGTTTTACCCGGACGATCTCCCTTGATGCCGTACGGGATCACCTGACCGAAGCTCTTTCTAAAAGCGGCGGAGGATACGGATTCATGGGCGGTTCGATCACATTCTGCGCAATGCTGCCGATGCGGAGTATCCCGATGCGGGTGCTCTGGCTGGCCGGTATGAATGACGGAGAATTTCCCCGCACGGAAACACCTCCCGGATTCAGCTTGATGAATGGCCCCCGCAAACGGGGTGACCGGTCAGTGCGGGATGAAGATCGCTACCTGTTCCTTGAAGCGCTCATGGCAGCCGAGGATTGTCTGTGCATCAGCTACAATGGACAGAACAGCCGCGACAACAGCGCCATACCGCCGTCAATCCTGGTCACGGAGCTCTTGGACTACGTCACCAACGGCTTTGTCGGACCAGACGGCGTGACGCCGGCTGCAGTCCTTGTCCGGCACCGGCTTCAGGGATTCAGCCCGCTCTACTTCAACGGCAGCGACCCAGCACATTATTTCAGTTATGACCGTGAAAGCTGCCTGGCACTTGAAGCCGGGCGTATAAACGGTCTCTCCGGCCGGGAATTTCTCCGGCAGCCGCTGCCGTTCGACCGCACCGTGCCGAGAGAGATCAACCTGCAGAGTCTGGCCCGTTTCCTGGCAAATCCGTGCGCCGCGTTTCTTGAGCAGCGGCTCCGGGTTACACCGCTCAACCGGGCCGATGAACCGGATGATACCGAACCGTTTGCCCTGGATTCACTGTCGCGCTATTCGCTTTCACAGGAACTTATCGGCCAGTTGCTGAATGGAGCTGATTTTGACAGTTGCCTCGCCGCAGCCCGATCGCGCGGCGTCCTGCCGCCACTCTCCACCGGCAGAGCGGTCTTCGAGCCCGCCTGGGAAGTCAGCCGCCAGTTTACCGAAACAATCAAACCGCACCTTGGTACCCCGCTGGAATCTCTCTCAGTACAGTTTACCCATGGCACCCTCTCCCTCACTGCCGTTATTGAAAACTGCCGGAGCGGCACGCACCTTCGCTGGCGCTGTGCCGGTTTGAAGGGAAAGGATCGCCTTTCCATCTGGCTTGAGCACCTGCTGCTGAATGTCGCGCAGGCCGTCGGGTATCCGGTTCACAGCAGAATGATCGCGTCAGACTCGGTTCTGGAGCTGCTGCCGGTTGAACGCGCAGCAGACATACTTGCTGATCTTATGGAGTTATACTGCGAAGGGATGCAGCGTCCGCTCCGTTTTTTCCCTGAAACCTCGTGGGCGATTTCAGCAGGAGAGCAGCAAAAGGCCGAAAGCAGCTGGTTTGGCGATCAGCGGAGATCGCTTCCGGGAGAATGTGACAATCAGGCGGTGTCCCTCTGCTTTGGCCGCGAGGAGCCATGGGGAGAAGAGCTGCAGGCATTGGCGGAACGGGTGTACGGGCCGCTTATTGCGGCGGTGAAGTGCTCGTGAGTCTAGTCTCTGCTAAAAATACGACCTACATAAAGCCAAAAAGCGGGGGCTGGTGCTGGGTATGAAGAAGGTAGACGTCACCGGTCTTACGGAAGTTCATTGTTGTTTCACCTTGACCAGTGACCTGCTTACCGGTTTTTATATCCGTGTAGGAGCGGTTGAAGGTTACCGCAACAAAAGCGTTGTTCTTCCCGTCCGAAGTTACGTTGTTGAAGGTATAGCGAATGGATATGTTGGTTGCACGACTGAAATCCCTACGGATTGCACTGTTCAGCTCCGATGTCTCACCGGTATACCCTTCGCTGACACAGGACATGAAAACATGAATGTTTTTTGATTCATAAGCGTCGATCATCCTGTCAAGGGTTTCCCGTATCTCGCTTTGCGGAGTCGGGGGCGCCGGAGAGGATGCGCCGATACCACCAAAGCAGCCACCAAGAAAAACCAGCAAAATACAGGTAGCGATCTGCGCCGTCAGTTTATTTTTCATACTAATCCCCTCCCACTCGGATGAGTTGTTCATAGTTGGAAGTATACCACATTATAATGGGAGACGTCCGGCGATTATTATTTACATTGTCGGTGGCAACGATTAGGAGGCGGAGTTGAAACCCGCCCCAACAGGTTGCTCCCCCTCCTTCCTATTCAAGGAGGGGGTCGGGGGGTGGTTGCTTTTGAATCTCACACCACAAAAAAGTCCCCCTTTAAAAAAGGGGGATTCAGGGGGATTTGCCACTGTTGATCGGGCGAATACAAGATTCGCCCCAACAGGTTGCTCCCCCTCCTTCATTTCAAGGAGGGGGTCGGGGGGTGGTTGCTTTTGAATCTCACACCACAAAAAGTCCCCCTTTAAAAAAGGGGGATTCAGGGGGATTTGCCTCTGTTGATCGGGCGAATACAAGATTCGCCCCTACAGGTTGCTCCCCCTCCTTCATTTCAAGGAGGGGGTCG
>CAINRC010000071.1 GCA_903852495.1 uncultured Geobacteraceae bacterium
AGAAAAAAATCACATATAACTAAATAATATTAGATACTTATGTTAACTTTGACCTTTGTGCGAGGGCATCAAAAATGATATTGGGGGAGATGAAAATGACAGCATGCTTAAATGGTAAAGAAGTGGATGTAATCGAGCAATTGGCCGTTATTTCTGCATTAAGGAAATGTGCTGCTGAGCACGACCAATTTGACAATGTTCCTAAACTTATTGAGCAATTGTTAGAGGCGGACACTAAAATACATCGCATTTTGACCGAATTTATTGCGGCATATCGATGTTTGACATCGTTTTGTGAAGAGATAGAAGCAGAAGGAAATGGAGGTAAACAAACCATTACACAAAAAGCTGAGTATAACCAGTTAAGGGACAAGTGTGAAAAATGCAGGGTTGCCTTCATTCAGATGCTTAATAACGATTTTAAGGAGCCAAATAAATGAAAGTCAGCATTAAAGATTTATCAGTTTCTATGGAGATCAAGAACAAAGGTATTGAAATCGACGTTTACGATAATCAAGACAATTTTCTTGGTGATCTTGTTGTCACAAAAACGCGACTAACATGGTGCCCTGGAAAAACTAAGCCAGAGAATGGCCATAAAATTGACTGGCAGGAGTTTATAAATTTCATGCAGTCACAGACAAAATAACCTTTTGGTATCTGAATGAACAACCCCGCCGCAAGCAGCGGGGTATCTGTAACATTAGTTGATGCTTGAACCGCCCCAAGGGGCGGGGAATTTACCCTGAGAGATTAAATTTTAATCTCTTCGGGTGAATTCATCGAAGCTTGCTTCGTTGAGAAAATCGATTACTTCTGTGATACCTCGCAGTTTGCAGCGGGGCGATTCATTTTTAAAGTACTGGGAGGTCGCTGATATGAACAGGAATAATGTAACGGCTGAAAAATGTAAAAAGGTGTTGGAAAATTTTATTGACGAATATAAAAAGCCCGTGTTTGGCGTATTACCGAAAAAACAGATAGATATTCTTGTGGTAGACATGATGTTGGAAATCGGGTTGCTACCAAAAAGGCCGGCTATTTTTGATCTTGTTCATAAGTTGAAAATTACCCAGGCGAAGGCACAATCATTAATTTATGAACTTGGATTGCGTAAATTGGGCGTTGGGAGTCTACAGGATGATTTGGTTGATACTCTGTTTATAAAATCGAATATTCAGAGGCAGGGTGATTTAGTTTGTTTTGATATTGAAAATCCACTTCTAATAGACTACCTCCGTGAACGTTTAAGAGGATTAAAACATACGTTGGATAAGTCCTTTTCACCCACTCTGGTTAAGCTGTCTATTGATGCACTTGCGGCTCTTATGGATAGCATGGTGAGTGATTCTGATAAAGAAAGGTACCTTGCTGATTTTCAAAAGAGGAATGTGCCTGTTGCAACTTTTCATAATCTCATGAAAGGAGCAGCACTAAAGTTCATTGAAAAATACGCAGGTAAAGAAGGTGTCGCTTTCGCTGAAAAGCATGGAGAAAAAGGTGTTGCAACGTTGTTTAAGTCCGGTTGCAAATTGACAGGTTTTTGGGCCGATTTTTTTAAATCTTGGAATGGGGATACAGAATGAAACCCATCCTAAGATTGGTAATAGTCATATGTGGATTATTGGTATTTATTGTGCCCCCCTCTAATGCCGCAACTCCCG
The DNA here is from genome assembly GCA_903852495.1 of uncultured Geobacteraceae bacterium. Lineage (GTDB taxonomy): Bacteria > Desulfobacterota > Desulfuromonadia > Geobacterales > Pseudopelobacteraceae > JACRCG01. Next base: position 1,665 of record CAINRC010000071.1, read on the forward strand.
TCTTTGTCAATGCCAATAATGGCACAATTGTCGACACAGCAAATAACTTAACTTGGTTAAAAAATGCCAACTGTTTTGGCGATTTACGAACTAACGATGCTTTAAATAGTGTCAACAATCTGGCCAGTGGACAGTGTAGTGTGTACGATACAAGCAAAAAAGGTGACTGGCATATTTCGAGTAGCCTTGAATTTTACACTTTTACCGATTCTGGATTAACAAATGAGACTCTTGGCAAAGCCGGTTTTGTTAATGTTCAGGAAATTTACTGGTTTGGACCTTCTGCGACGCGATATTGCATTATAAGTCATGCATTTGTTGACGGTGTTGACTGGTATGGGACTTTAGGCAGTAGTAGTAATAATAGCACGTACGTAGCCAGTTGGCCCGTTCGTTCAGGTCAGCATTGGTCAGTAGATTCAGTGGCTATTTCCGCTGCATTGTCATATGGAGTGATAAATTCAAGTGATACTGCACCGTTAGCTAAAGAAGTAATTGTACAGAATAATAGTGTCACCGACTCAAAAAATATTACTATCGCCATAACTGGATTAAATGCGGGGGAATTAAATGTTGCAGTAGGTGGCAGTTCCCCATGTGGCAGCCTCACTCCAACGTTATCAGTGGGGCAAAGCTGCACAGTTCAAGTATCGACTAACTTTTCAAGTATAGGTAGTAAAAACGCAAATCTAATGATCAGTTCCGGTGGAATAAGTACTGTTATTCCAATTACTGCATCGGTTACAGATACCACAGCGCCAACTGTGTCAAGTTTTACGGTCCCTGCTACAAGCACGAGCCTTACAGTCCCAATTACCACCTTTGCTGCTATAGATAACGACAGGATAATTGGTTATCTGATTACAGAACTGGCTTATGCACCAGATTCTGGCTGGACCGGCTGGAGTGCGACAGCACCTGCCATTTACACCTTTACTACAAGCGGCAGTAAGCGTCTATATGGATTGGTCAAAGATGCTGCAGGTAACATTGGTGGCTTGACATCAGCTGATGTTTCAATTGAAACAAACAAACCTACCATATCCGCCTTTACAATTCCTGCTACAAACTTAAGTTTGACAGTTCCAATATTAACTTTTATCGCTACAGATGATGTTGGCGTAACCGGTTATATGATTACAGAGTCACCTACTCAGCCCTTACCAACCAGCACTGGGTGGGGCACTACCGCTCCTAACAGCTACACTTTTACTTCTGGCACCACAAGTGGATCTTACACCCTTTACGCTTGGGTCAAGGATGCCGCTGGCAACATAGCAAATGTTTCCGCAAAAGTTTCAATTCCTGGTGTGCTTGTTGCGACGGTTGGTTACGCACCGGTGACTATAAATGTTGCACCATTAGACAGTTTCAGCCAAGGATCAGGTGCCACGCCATTCGGGCGCACCTATACCAACAACACTGACGTAATTCTGACAGCTCCTGCCGTATCAGGCTTAAGTAAGTTCGATAAGTGGCTAGGTTGTAATACCTCGACAGGGACAGCATGTAATGTAACGTCAAACGGCAATCAATTTGTGACTGCCCGATATTTGCCCCAAATCATATCAGGATCAAATCATTCGCTTGTATTAAAGCCTGATGGCACTGTTGGGGCCTGGGGGAATAATTCTTTTGGACTCGGAGATGGGACGACTACAATAACAAGTGTGCCAATACAGGTATCAGGCTTGAGCAGTGTAACCGCCATTGCAGCGGGGACAGATCACTCCATTGCTGTAAAGTCCGATGACACCGTCTGGACATGGGGTGGAAACTCATCCGGTCAACTCGGGGATGGGACGATTACTAATAGTAAAACTCCTGTAAAAGTATCTAATTTGAGTAGTGTTGTAACCGTTGCAGCTGGAAATGGCCACTCCATTGCTGTCAAGTCTGACGGTACCGTCTGGGCATGGGGTAAAAATTCATCCGGTCAGCTCGGGGACGGGACAACATCAAACAGCATAACCCCAAAAAAAGTTTCTGGGTTGAGTAGCGTAGTAGCTGTTGCAGCTGGATCTGGTCACTCCATTGCTGTCAAATCTGATGGTACTGTCTGGGCTTGGGGGGATAATTCAAATAATCAACTGGGGGATGGGACTAAAACGAGCAGAATTGTGCCCATAATGGTGCCAGGTTTGGGAAGCGTTATGGCTGTCGCAGCTGGATATGGCCGCTCAATTGCACTCAAATCCGATAAAACTGTCTGGGTATGGGGAACAAACAAATCTACAGATGAATATGGTTCTTATATTGATACTAGTACAAGCACGCCTTTAAAAGTAACGGGGCTGAGTGAAATCGTAGCCGTCTCGTCAACTCTTAACATAAATTCTTATAACGGTTACGGTAACGGCCATATCATGGCACTAAAGTCAGATGGAACTGTCTGGGCATGGGGGGAAAATTACAATGGTCAACTGGGAGACGGTACACAAACCGGTAGAAGTACGCCGGTGAGTGTGTTGGGACTGAGTGGCGTTGTGGCCGTTGCGGCTGGTCTAAATTATTCCATTGCCTTCAAAGCTGACGGTACCGTTTGGGCATGGGGTAATAATTTGGGGAAAACCCCAATAAAACATAACATTGAGTTTATTAAACCAGTTATTACATCTTTCCAACCTGTTTCTCCTTCAAAGAGTCTTACGCTACCAATTACCACCGTTATTGCCACCGATAACGTATCAGTAACTGGATACAAGATAACTGAAACCGCCACTTCACCGCTGGCAAGTGACTCTGGGTGGAGTGCCACTGTACCAACGAGCTATACATTTCCACTAGACACTTTAAGCGGGGTTTACACTCTATACGCCTGGGCCAAAGATTCTGCCGGGAACACCTCTTTAAGTATATCTGCTAGTGTGACTGTAGACATTGATAAACCAATAGTATCTACGTTTACTATTCCAGCCATTAGCAATCTTGCATTGCCCATTACCACATTCGGTGCCACGGATAATGTGGGAGTGACCGGTTACAAAGTCACAGAGTTATCTACTTCCCCCCTAGCGAGCGACAGCGGTTGGACTGCCACTGTCCCCACGAGCTACGTATTTCCCAGTAGTGGTACAAAAACCCTATACGCTTGGGCCAAGGATGCCGCTGGCAATGTTTCTGCTTCAGTTTCTGCCAATACCCTTATCGACACAACAAAACCAGTAATTTCTGCTTTTACCCTGCCAACCCCTTTTAAAAGTCTGACGGTTCCGGTATCAAGCTTCACCGCAACTGATGACCATGGCATCGGTGGATACCTTATTGCCACTAGTGCAACAGCTCCACTGGCAACTGATACCGGCTGGAGTACTGTGGCTCCAAGTTATTACACATTTGCTCCTGATACCACAAATGGCAGTTACGCCCTCTACGCTTGGGCCAAGGACCAAGCCGGAAACATTTCAACCGCCGTCAGCGCGACGATAATAGTGGACATAGCCGTTCCAACAGTCACCGCTTTTACTATTCCGTCTTACATCAACAGCCTGACAATTCCTGTTTCCAGCTTCACCGCTTCCGACACTTACGGCGGCGTAACCGGCTATCTGATAAATGAATCTGCTACACCACCTCAACCCAGTGATTCCGGCTGGAGCGCCAATGCCCCCACCAGCTACACCTTCAACTCCATCGGCAGCAAGACCCTCTACGCCTGGGCCAAGGATGCCGCCGGTAACGTATCATCACCGGCCACCGTGTCTTTCGACCTCTGTGCGGATACTGCCAGCAGCGACACAAACGGCACGATATTTCTGCCGGGTACCTCCTATTATTACTGCAACCAGAACCGCCTATATAAAATAGCCCCAAAACCGGGCTACCGCATCAGTGATGTATTGGTTGATGACCTTTCTGTCGGTAAAGTATCCAGCTACCTCTTTACCAGCATGGCAACCCCAGGCAGTCACACCATCAGTGCCGCCTTTGAACCTGACCCCTTTGCCAACTGGCACCAGATAGCCCCCGGCTACCTCCACACCCTGGCAGTACGTGCCGACGGCACCATGTGGGCGTGGGGTGACAATAGCGGTAATCAACTGGGCGATGGCACCGCAACCGCCCGCTATAACCCGATACGGGTGACCGCCTATAGCGACTGGCAGACTGTTGCCGCCGGGCCGTACCATTCACTTGCCCGACGCTCTACCGGCACCCTCTACGGCTGGGGCGACAACACTAACCTTCAGCTTGGCGCATCCGGGAGTTCACTGCCGGTGCTGATAGACAGTAACACCTATTGGCAGGAACTATATGCTGCCGGAACTGCGGCTGTAACTGCGGCGTCAAGCAGTTCTTATAGCCTTGCCCGTAAAACTGACGGCAGCTTCAAGCAGCTTGGTGCATCACCCACCGGCAGTGTGACAGCCTCTACGGCAATCGACTGGGTCACGCTGGCCGCTGGGATCAGCCACACTGCCGCTATCCGTGCCGACGGAACCTTATGGGGTTGGGGAACAAACACCAAAGGCCAATTGGGCGACAACAGCATAACCGCCCGCAGCATACCGGTACAGACCGGTAGTGCAAACAACTGGATCCAAGTCGCCGCCGGAACCGCCCACACGGTTGGCCTGCAGAATAACAACACTCTCTGGACCTGGGGAGATAACAGCTACGGCCAACTGGGTACCGATCAGATTGCCAGCTATTCAAAAGTCCCTGTCCAGATCGGCAGCGGTCAGAGCTGGAAAGCTGTTACCGCCGGTGACAATCACACCATGGCACTCCGCTCCGACGGCACCATCTGGGCCTTTGGTAATAATGGGAACGGGCAACTGGGTGACGGCAGTGGCGCCACCACAAACTTCCTGGTGCAAGCAGGCACTGACACCGACTGGAAGAGTATCACCGCCCACGGCAACATATCCTACGGCATAAAGAACAACAACACCCTCTATGCCTGGGGTGCCAACAGCAAAGGACAACTTGGCGATACCACTACTGTTGACAAACTCTCGCCGGTGCTGGTTGGTACCAATACCAACTCCTTCGTCATCGCCGCCACATCATCCAATGGAGGGAGCATATCACCCTCCGGTGCCATCACCGCTGCGGCGGGCACCAGCAAGACCTTTTCCATCGCCCCGCTTGTTGGGTGGCATATCAACGGCGTCACGGCTGACGGCATATCGCAAGTTATCAGTACCAGCTATACGTTCACCAACGTCATCGACCGTCACACCATCAGCGCCACCTTTGCGCCGGATGCGACAGTCAGCCACACAATCACAGCCAGCGCCGGAACAGGCGCGTCCATATCACCCAACGGCACCGTTGTGGTGGCCGACGGTACCAGCCAGCTTTTCAGCATATCGCCGCAGACCAATTACCAGATCAACGATGTTCTGGTAGATACTGTCTCACAGGGACCGCAGACCACATTTACCTTCACCAATGTCACGGCCAATCACACCATCCAGGTAACAGCGAGCCTGATCGACACTACCGTACCGACCGGCAGCATCAGCATTAACAGCGGGGCGGCAGCTACCATCAATAACGGTGTCACAGTGACGCTCTCGGCCGCCGATACCGGCGGCAATCTGTACCAGATGCGCTTTTCTCTGGACAATGTCAGCTGGAGTACATGGGAGGCATACGCCACCAGCAAGAGCTATACCTTGTCAGCCGGTGACGGCACCAAAAACCTCTACGTACAGTACCGCGACACCGCAGGAAACATCTCCACCGCCTATCGCGGTACTATAATACTTGACACGTTGGCACCAACCGGCAGCGTATCTCTCAACAGTGGCGACACCAGTGCATCCTCACCCGCCATGACCGCCACTATTAGCGCAACCGATGGTGGCAGTGGGGTATCCTCTATGCAACTGTCCTGGGACAATATCACCTGGCAGGCGTGGGAAGCCTACGCTATTACCAAAAGCGTTACCGCCAGCAGCGATGTCGGCACCAAAACCCTCTACATCAGGTTCAAAGATCTGGCCGGCAACATATCAGCCGTCGCCAATGACAGCATAACGCTGGTAAGCAGCAGCACCTCCGGTCCGACTCTTTCGGTATCGACCCTTGCCAATGGCACCGTTACCAACAACGCCACCCTCAACATCTCCGGCACGGTATCTGATAGCGACGGTGTTGCCGGCCTCACCATCAACAGCAAGGCAGTCACCATAACCAGCGGCAGCTTCAACAGTACCGTCAGCCTAGTGACCGGAGCCAACACCATCACCGTTGTTGCCGTTGACACGCTCAGTAACAGTACCACCAACACCCGTACTATTACCCTGGATCAGACAACCCCGATTCTTAACCTTGGAACAGCTTCCTGCAATAAAGGAGGCACCGCTACCGTACAACTGACCCTGACCAACGTGACCGGAATAGACATCGCCTCGCTGGGGATGGACATTGCATATGACACCACCAATCTGCTCAATCCGACTGCCACCATCGGCTCCGCCGGAACTGCTGCCGGAAAATCTGCCAGCAGCAGCACTCCTGCAACCGGGACATTCCGGGTTGGCGTAGTGGGTTTTAATAGCACCGCCATAGCCAACGGCACCGTGGCTACAGTGAGCTTTACCTGCAGCTCAAGCGCATCCTATGGGAGTTATGCGCTGACCAACACTCCAAGCGGTTCAAACACGACTAGCAATTCAATAGTTCTGACGGGTACCAATGGTGAGGTAACTATTGGAGATAAACCGGGGGACTGCAACGGAGATCTCTCTGTCAGTATCTCCGAGGTGCAAGGTGCCATCAATATGTTCCTCGGCACCAAGGCTTTCGGTTGCGGCGTAAATACCAACAACGATTCATCAGTCAGCATTTCTGAGGTGCAGAAAGTTATCAATGGGTTTCTGGACTTATAACCAATCAGTAAGAAATCTGTGTTGAATATAAATATGAATGTGAGCATGTTGCTTATTCAAACCATTTGAAAAAAGAGGAGCTATTATGAGAGCAACCGAGTTAGTTGTTAAATGCGGATTGGTAATAATCAGCCTGATGCTGATCTTTATCAGGGTTTCGACTGCACAGGCAGCGGCGACGTTTGACCTGGGGACTGTTAACGGGGCTGCCGGTGCGCAGGTAACAGTTCCTGTTACCCTGACGACTGCCGGTGCATCGATTGCGTCATTGAGCATCGACATTGGGTACGACACAACTCAATTGTCTGTGCCTATGAGTACTGTGGATCCTACCAAGCCCAGCGCTGCAACTCGCGGACCCGCAATCACAGTCGTTGATGAATACGGCGACCCAATCAAAGACGTTGTACAGAGCCTTCCGATAGGCACTACGGGTGTATTGAGGTTAGGTGTTCTCAAGACAGGGAATACAACCGCAATAGGAGACGGTATCGTAGTAAATGTAAAATTTAATGTGTTGGCAGGAACCAGCGGTACGCTTGTCCTTACAAATACTCCCGGTGCATCTGACCCTAGTGGTAACTCAGTAGGCATTACCGGGTCTAACGGTGCTATTACCATTCCATCAATTCCAACCGTTCCCGGTGCACCCACCGGAGTAACTGGAACAGTAGGCAATGGCCAGATCCGAGTAGCCTTTACTGCACCGACCTCCACCGGCGGCAGTACAATATCTGGCTATACTGTGACATCCAGCCCTGGCAGTATTACCGCTACCGGCACTTCCAGTCCGATTACCGTAACCGGCTTGACTAACGGCACCGCATATACGTTTACCGTGACAGCAACCAACGCAACCGGCACCAGCGCCGCTTCAACAGCATCTGCTGCTGTTACGCCAGCTACGGTACCCGGAGCACCCACCGGTGTCTCAGCAGCAGTAGGAAATGGTCAGGCGGCAGTGTCTTTCACCGCACCGTCCTCCATCGGTGGCAGTGCAATAACCGGCTACACCGTTACCTCCAGTCCTGGTGGCATTACCGGCACTGGCAGTGCCAGCCCGATTGTCGTAACAGGGCTGACTAATGGTACCGCTTATACTTTCACCGTAACCGCAACCAACGCCGCCGGCACTGGCGCTGCATCCACTGCATCGGCCAGTATTACACCCATTACCGTCACTGGCGCACCCACAGGAGTCACCGCGACAGCTGGCAATGCCCAGGCAAGTGTCGCCTTTACCGCACCGACTTCCACCGGCGGCAGCGCGATAACCGGTTACACCGTAACTTCCAGCCCAGGCAGTATTACTGTTGCCGGCAGTGCCAGCCCGATTGTCGTAACCGGCTTGACCAACGGTACCGCCTATACGTTCACCGTAAAAGCAACCAATGCCGCCGGAGCAAGTGTCGCATCCACGGCATCAAGCAGTGTTTCACCTCAAGCTACTGCTCCGGGTGCACCTACCGGAGTTTCAGCTGCACTTGGCAATGCCCTGGCGATAGTTTCTTTCACTGCGCCGGCCTCTAACGGCGGCAGTGTTGTAACCGGCTACACCGTTACTTCCAGTCCTGGTGGCATTACCGGCACTGGCAGTGCCAGCCCGATTGTCGTAACAGGGCTGACTAACGGTACCGCTTATACTTTCACCGTAACCGCAACCAACGCCGCCGGCACTGGCGCTGCATCCACTGCATCGGCCAGTATTACACCCATTACCGTCCCTGGTGCACCCACCGGAGCCTCCGCAACAGCTGGCAATGGCCAGGCAAGCGTTGCCTTCACTGCACCAGGGTCTACCGGTGGTAGCGCCATCACCGGCTACTCCGTTACCTCCAGTCCTGGTGGCATTACCGGCACTGGCAGTGCCAGCCCGATTGTCGTAACAGGGCTGACTAACGGTACCGCTTATACATTCACCGTAAAAGCAACCAATGCCGCCGGAGCAAGTGTCGCATCCACTGCATCAAGCAGTGTTACACCACAAGCCACGGCACCTGAAGCACCTACCGGCGTTTCAGCTGTTCCCGGCAACGGTCAGGCAACGATTAGCTTTACTGCGCCGGCTTCAAACGGTGGGGCTGCCATCTCCGGCTATACTGTAACATCCAGTGCCGGCAATAAAACCGCCACCGGCAGTGCCAGTACTATTACGGTGACCGGCCTGACCAACGGTATCGCTTATACATTCACCGTGGTTGCCACAAATAGTAAAGGTGATAGCCCAGCTTCCCCTGCTTCAAACAGTGTCACCCCCAATATTCTGACCCCAGTCATCGGCCAGCCTTCCGCCACACTTTCAAAGGCCGGAACCTCGATTTCCTACACTGTCACCTACACCGGTGCAGATGCCATTACTCTGGCTGCCGGTGACGTGACTATTAACAAAACTGGCACAGCCAACGGAACTGCTGCTGTCAGCGGCAGTGGTGTTACCCTTCGTACAGTTACGCTTTCCGGACTCACGGGTGACGGTACTCTTGGTATTTCAATCGCGGCCGGTACTGCCAGTTCCACTGGTGGTGCCATCACCGCCTCAGTTTCATCGGCCAGTTCAACCTTTATTGTTGACAACACCGCTCCAACCCTTACGGTTTCCACGCTTGCAAACAACACAACGACCAGTAACAACACTCTTACTATTACCGGCACCACGAGCGATGCTAACGCAGTTCAGACCGTGACGGTGAATGGCAGTTCAGTCGCCGTAACAAACGGCGCATTTAATACCTCTGTAACGCTGGTTAGCGGTTCCAACACAATCACCGTCGTTGCCACGGATACCATAGGCAACCAGATTACTGACACCAGAACTATTGTTTATGACCATACCGCCCCGGTTATAACCTTTATCGCTCCGACGCCGGCAGACCAGAGTTTCACCAATATGGGAACCGCAACAATAGTGGGCTCATTAAGCAAAACCGGCTCACTGCAGGTTACTGTCAACAGCAATACCCCTGTAACAATTACAACAAGTGGAGTGGAAAACAGTTTTACAACCCCTGTTACCCTTGTTCTTGGGGCTAATACGATCAGTGTTGTGGCAAGTGACACCGCCACCCCGGCAAACACGACAACCGTTCAGCGCAATGTGACCTATGATAGCACCGCCCCGGTCCTCACCATTACAGACCCGGATCAGGCAATTACAACCACTTATAGTAGCTATCTGGTTAGAGGTTCGCTGTCCGATAACTTTACCGGCTCCACGCTGTCCTTTACCGTTGATGGCGTAACAGTAACCCCGGCGCCAACGGTAGCAGGCAACGGTACGTTCCAGCAGAGTGTCAGCTTCACAGAAGGTAAAACATACGCTGTCGCTGCAACGGCCAGAGATCAGGCCGGTAACAGTACTACGGTTCAACGTAACATTATCTATCGGCCAATCGGATTGGCTGATGCTCTGAGGGCACTTAAGATATCCATGGCTATTGAAACATATGACCTTGCCAAAGGAGATGACAAGCTTGATGTTGCTCCTCTTGTGGGAGGCAAACCTCAGCCGGATGGGGTTGTCGATGCCGGAGATGCCGTGGTTCTTCTAAAGAGAACTATTGGTCTGGTAAACTGGTAACTACACAAGCTTGGAACAGTTAACATTATTAATTTCAAGGGGATTAACTATATGAAAATTACTTCTATGTTCAAGATGATGTTGATAGCGGCAACAGCAGCTTTTCTTTTTGCATGTGGCGGCGGTGGTGGGGGCGGAGGCGCAACGGGAACTACAGTAAATGGTGTTGCCCAGGCGGGTATATTTACATCGGGCCAGGCTGTCTTTAAAGGGTACTCCGGTGCCGCTAAAGACAAAGAATTTATACTGAATACAGCGACTTTTGTTGCTGCGGATAAAGGTAAATTTACTGCTAATATAGGAAGTTATGCGGGCCTTCTCAAGGTTGAAGTATCCGGTATTTACCTTGATGAAGCCACGCAAAAATCGGTAACTATTCTTGCTTCGGCTCCAATGAAATCAGCTATCCCATCAACGTCGGTAACAAATGGTATGACAGTCCCGGTCACGCCGATTACCGATCTGGCGGTCAGCAAGGCGACTGAAGGCGGGGCTAAGCTTACCGACTCATCTGTTACCAACAACAATAAGGCAATTTCAACCCTGTTTGGTATTGATGATATTGTGAAAACTATCCCGGTTGCTTCAGACGCGTCAGCCTTGACGACTTCAACTGATAATAAACAGAAAGCCTATACTGCTGCACTTGTGACCATATCCCAGTATGTGGCGGAGTATGCCAAGACAACCTCAAGCAGTGCCTCCATTACGAACGTATCAAGTAATGATCTGCAAACAGCCTTCTCAGCAGCACTTATGCAGCTAAGCAGCGGCATCAATGTTGATACCACCTCCACCACGCCTGTTGTCACCATTACAGCTCCGTCGGTTGCCTTCAATCTCAATCAAGCTTCGGCAAACGCTGCGACCAATTCAGCAACACAAGCTCTGGTCACTGCCGCCGGTACTGTTGCATCAACAGCCATCACCACCGCCATAACCAATACTATCGCTTCTTCTGACCCTTCAGTTAGAAGTATAAAACTCTTCAAGTTGAAGATAAGTGGAAATTTAAGCGGGACGATAGGAGCAATACAGGTCGGCATCGGTCTCCCTGTAGGTGTGACGGTAAAAGTGGATTCGAACAGGCTGACACTCCCCGGGGCTCTTGAATCACAGGAAACCGGCTCCGGTACGCAGCTATTAGGAACTGTAAGCGTAGATGGCGCAGTATTAACCGTGGGTCTCATTAATCCGAACGGATTTGGGGTTGGTAGTTTTGCAGTTCTCTACTGTACTGCCCCATCATCTATTTCCGCCTCTGATTTCAATCTGGTAAGCGGCAGCATTAAAATCAAGGACACGAACGGTGCCAATATTACTGGGCTGACCATAACTATCGAATAAATTTTAAATATTTAGGCTTACACCTACAGCAACCATCTTTGTTAGGTGGTTGCTGTAGGTACACATGGGCTATTCACCGCTTACCCCACAACGTCAGCAGCGCCGGCAGAAATATCAGAAACGCCGCCACACTGGCGACCATGCCAAGAGACATTACTGCACCGATACTGAAAACCCCCTGGTGGTGCGCGACCATCAGGGCACCGAAGCTGAACAGGATCGTCAGCGCGTTCAGGAACACACCGATACCGGCGCTGCGCGTGGCAACCTGACCCGGTGACTCATTTCCCTGGCGGTAGCGATTCAGTATGTAGATGGCAGAATCAATGCCAACGCCGAGGATCAGCGGCAGCACGATAATATTGGCGGAGTTGAAGCTGATGCCGATCAAGCGCATACCGCCTATCATCAGCAACAGTCCGGCCCCAAGCGGAATTACCCCGAGCAGGGCGTAACGGATGCTTTTGAAATTGATCAGCAGAATTACGCCGATGCCGATGAAGGCATAGATAAATGCTTTCAGATAGGCATTCCGCAGCACGGAGAGCGACTCATACACCATGACCGGTTCGCCGGTGGCTCCGGGGACTATGCTTTTGACCTGGCCGATAAATTCTTCCAGCGGCTCCCGCTCAAAAATTTCTTTTTTCGCCGCCACCTGAAGCAGCAGTTTGCCGCTACTGCCCACGAAACGCTGCAACAACTGTGGCGGAACATCAGCTTCACTGATTGCTACCGCCTCCAGACTCTCCTTCATCATGTTCAGCTTGGCAGGCAGTTCGGCAAACATACTCCCCTGAAATTCCCGCAACATCCCCAGTGCGTTTTTATCCTTTTCTTTTTCCAGAGAATTGAAAAAACCGTCAAGAGTACTCAGAAACGCTGCCGTCGGTGCTGCTTCCGGGGCTTTCCGTGCAACCAAACTGTTTTTGAGCTTTTCCACACGATTCCGGAAGTTTTCAAAAACAGCGGGGAGGGCCATGACCTGCAGATTTTCTTCATAGGGGACCGGTCTGACCTGATCCATAACCTGTCTGAGTGCGGCAAGTTCCGCCAGCTTCTCACGTTGCTGTTCCGGTACAAATGACAGTTTGCTGACCACATGGTCAACCGCCGGCTGTTTCTCCAACCGTTCGGTCAGTGTGCGCGCTTCGGCCGCGTCCCTGGCGGTGACTACGGCAAAGTATCCGGAATTTTCCTTGCTGCGCATCAGTTTGTAGGCGTACTCCACCGATTGCAGTCCCTTGGCCTGCAGGTTCATCAGATTGTAATCAAAACGCATGGTCAGGGTAGGGTAGAGGCAGGCCAGCGACAACAGCGCTGTTATGGCGATAATGGCTTTCGGTCTGGCAAAGAGAGCGTAAAACTTTGTTCCTTCGCTCGTATGGACTACAGTATTCGAGGGTTTTCTGAACCGCTCCAGCAGCACCAGCATGGCGGGCAGGACGGTGAAGGTGGCAAGCACGCAGATGAATACACCACCAGCAGCGATGATGCCCAGTTCGGCGATTCCTTTAAAATCGGTGAAGGCAAAGGTAGCAAAGGCCAGGGCCACTGTGGCGGCTGCCATGACAATTGAACGGATGTTGGCGGCAAGACCGGTCTCAATGGCTTCCATGCCGCTTGCGCCCGTTTTCAGTTCCTCCTGATATCGCAGTACAACCTGGATGCCGTACTCGATGCCGAGACCGATGAGCATTATGGCGAATACCATGGAGAGGATATTGAGATGTCCGACGGCAAGGGTCGCGAAGCCGAAGGAAAGGCAGATTCCGACAATCAGCGAAACCATGGCGGCCACGACGTTCAGCAAGCCACGGAAGGCAAACAGCAGCATGAGTACGGTCAAGGTCAGGGACACTATCGTGGCGATGCTGATGTCTTTCTGACTGGTGGCCATCTCTTCATATTCCAGAACCGGTACCCCGGTCAGTCCGCCCCGTATCCCTTTGAACGCGGGGTTTTTCAGGATGACATCCAGAGCGGCACGGGCAGCCTTGATTGATTTTTCCGAAGCGACAAAACTTCCCTCATCCTTGACCGGGAGCAGGGTTATTACCTGCTGTTTTCCCGCACTATCCAGCATGGAGGGCTTGTCACCACCCCCTTTCAGAAAAGAGTCCATGCTCATGCCGCTGGATTTGCCGTCAAAGGCTTTGAAACCCTTGTCCAGAGTGGACAGCATGAAAGTCAGGCTCGCCAGTGATGCAGGATCGCCCGAGTTCAGATAGCTGTCAATCTGTCCGGTCAAACTGGTAAAGAGGGTTTGCACTGATGGAGCGGCGGCCAGATCTTTCAGCACCGGTGCCGCCATGGTCAAGGTGTGGCGCAGATTTTTGATGTCTTCCAGCGGCATGAACAGCAGACCGTTCTTCCGGAAAAACGGCAGTCCGCCGGGGTAGAAAACATCCCGGAACTGTTTGTCGTCTTTTTTCAACAGCGCGTACAGGGCATCGGCGGCACGGGTAGACTTCTCGGCGTCGTCGGACTCTATCACCGCAACGATCTCTTCCTGGTCGCCGAATTCAGCACGATAGGCGCGGTAATCAACCTGGAAGGGGGCATTTTTCGGCATCAGATCGTCGCGGCCGGTGAGAAACTGCATATTTCTCACCGTGTATATGACAGACAGGGCTGACAGCAGAAGGGCCAGGGCCAGAATCAGGCGGGGATATTTCGATACGATATTGAATATACGGCTGCGGTTTTGGGACACGACGGCTCCTTTTGAATAAGTACGCTGTTCTGAATAGCACCTCCATCGGTGAAAAGTCAATCCGGCGGAGGCGTCCTAACAGCCTAAAATATATTGCCGCAGCGGTAATAAGTGTGCTATTACTCACATCGTTCGTGAACCACAGAGCTCACCATGCCCTGTGGTTTTTTATTTATTTCAAAAGGAGCACCAGCCCGGCATGATTGCAGCGTCAAACATTACACTTTCCTACGGCAAACGAGTCCTGTTCAAGGATGTCAATATCAAGTTCACCCCCGGTAACTGCTACGGTCTCATCGGAGCAAACGGAGCGGGGAAGTCTACTTTTCTAAAAATTCTTGCCGGCGAAATTGACGCCGACAAGGGTGAGATCGTCGTCGGCCCCCGGGAACGGATTGCTGTTCTCCGCCAGGACCAGTTCGCGTTTGATGAAGAAACTGTTTTCAACACCGTGATCATGGGGCACAAAAAGATGTACGACGTCATGATTGAGCGTGATGCGATTTACTCCAAGGCTGAATTCAGTGAAGAAGACGGTGTGCGCTCTGCTGAGCTTGAGTCCGAGTTTTCTGAAATGAACGGCTATGAAGCTGAATCCGAAGCGGCCGTGCTGCTTAACGGTCTCGGCATACCGGAAGAGCTGCGCAGCAAGCAGATGAAGGATCTTGAAGCCGGTGACAAGGTTCGGGTGCTGCTGGCACAGGCACTGTTCGGTAACCCGGATGTTCTGCTGCTGGACGAACCGACAAACAACCTGGATCTGAAATCCATCAACTGGCTGGAAGAGTTCCTGTTCCGTTTCCCTAATACGGTTATCGTGGTATCCCATGACCGTCATTTTCTCAATCAGGTCTGCACGCACACCGCTGATATCGATTTCGGCCGGATTCAAATCTACGTCGGCAACTACGATTTCTGGTATCACGCCGCTCAGCTGAACTTAAAGCAGAAGCAGAACGAAAACCGTAAAGTATCTGAAAAAGCAGATGAACTTAAAGCGTTCATACAGCGGTTCAGCTCCAACGCTTCCAAAGCAAAGCAGGCGACCTCGCGTAAGAAACTGCTCGATAAGTTGACTTTAGAGGATATGCCGATCTCATCGAGAAAATATCCGCATGTAGTCTTCAAACCGGAGCGGCCGTGCGGAGATATAATCCTTGAAATTCAGGGTCTAACCAAAGAGATTGATGGCGTCAAGGTGCTCAATGAGTTTGATCTGATTGTTCGCAAAGGGGACAAGATCGCTTTTGTCGGCGGCAGTACCCTTGCCAGAACGACTCTGTTCCAGATTCTTGCCGGTGAACTTGAACCGGACAGCGGCAGTTTTCGCTGGGGCATTACCATAACCAGTGCCTATTTCCCCAAAGAGAACAGCCAGTATTTTGAACGCGAGATGACCCTTATTGAATGGCTAGGCCAGTATTCACCCCCCACAGAGGGTGAAACCTTTGCCCGCGGTTTCCTCGGAAGGATGCTGTTCTCCGGCGAAGAGGCCATGAAAAAGACCACGGTCCTTTCGGGTGGCGAGAAGGTCCGCTGCATGCTGTCGCGCATGATGCTGACCGCCGCTAACGTTATTATCCTTGATGAACCGACCAACCACCTTGATCTGGAATCCATCACCGCCCTTAATGACGGGCTGATTGCGTTCAGCGAGGTGATCCTCTTTGCTTCCCATGACCATGAATTTGTTTCGACCGTTGCCAACCGGATTATTGAAATCACGCCTGGCGGTGTAATTGACCGCACCATGGGTTTTGAAGAGTATCTGGAAAGTGTTGACGTTTCGCGGGAGCGGGACGAGCTGTACCATGGTCATGCCGATCTGAGCCTTTAGCAGTTATTGATCGCCAGCAGTACCAAGCCACAGGGATACCCCCCTGTGGCTTTTTATACAGTGGAGAAACCATGATTTCCTCCTCAACCCTGACAATTACCTGGCTCCGTCCCGACATAGAAGAGGAGCGCTGGGAGTTTTTCAATCATCCGGCGAAACAGGAATGGTACCGTTCTCACGGCATCACCTGGGATCTAATTGGTGCTAACTTTGACGGCGGTGCGCTCGTTCCATATCCACGTGCCGCTTCACTGGGCGATATGCCGGTGGCACTGTCCTATCACACATATGTTGAGTATCAAACCTATCTCGCCCGGGCCAAAAGAGGATACCGGAAGAACTATTCTCACCTGGAAGATGCGTTGCAGAGCTCCGGTTCACTTGCTCTCAAGGCGCCAATCGTCCTGTGCAGCGAGGGAGAAGGGCTTCTGTTCTCCGGCTACCGGCGGCTCTGTCTCGGCTGGAATTACGGTATGGTACCGTATGTCTGGCTGGTGCATATCTGACAAAACGTTGGGCGATCAGTTGCTGTAACACAAGAAAAACAGGGAGTTTTACGGAATGGTTCAATTATCAAACATCTCCAGACAGCACGGCTCACAGATACTTTTTCTGAACGCGTCATGTCAGATTCTGCCGGGCACACATACCGGTCTGGTCGGGCCGAACGGTGCCGGAAAAACGACGATATTTCGCATCATCGCCGGAGAAGAGGAACCGGATTCAGGTGAAGTGATCCTGCCGAAGAAAACAACGATCGGATATTTTTCCCAGGATGTGGGCGAAATGTCCGGGCGTTCCGCTCTTGAAGAGGTAATGGCCTCCTGTGGTTCGACGGTGCGGTTGTCGGCAGAGATGAAAGAGATGGAAGCGGCCATGTGCGAACCGCAGTCTGACGCTGAAATGGAGGCGCTGCTGGAGCGCTACGGCACCGCTGTCGAAGAGTTTGAACATATGGAGGGGTATGACCTTGACTCGCGCGCCCAGGCGGTCCTGACCGGTCTCGGCATTGGTGCCGATCGCTATAACCATCCGGTGGAATCGTTCAGCGGCGGTTGGAAAATGCGAATCGCCCTGGCCGGTATTCTGACCCTCAAACCGGACGTGCTGCTGCTGGATGAACCGACCAACCATCTGGATGTGGAATCAATCATCTGGCTGGAGGAGTGGCTCGCCACCGAGTTTAAAGGCTCATTGCTCATGACAAGCCATGACCGTGATTTTATGAACCGTGTTGTCACCCGGGTTATTGAGGTTGCTAATGCAGCCGTTACAACCTACGGGGGGAATTACGATTTTTACGAGCGTGAGCGGGATATCCGCCGTGAGCAGCTGATCGCTTCTCACAAGCGTCAGCTTGATATGCTGGCCAAGGAGGAGGAGTTTATTGCCCGGTTTGCGGCACGTGCCTCCCACGCCGCGCAGGTTCAGTCCCGGGTCAAGAAGCTGGACAAAATTGACCGCATCGAAATTCCGGCTGAAGAGCGAACGGTGCGCTTCGATTTTGCCGTTCCGCCCCGCAGCGGTGATGATGTTGTTGCTTTTGACGGTCTCGGCAAAGTCTGGCTAACCCCTGATGGCCAGGAAAGACCGGTTTTTCACGGTGTCACCGGTATGATTAAGCGTCTTAACAAGATCGCCGTTGTCGGGGTGAATGGTGCCGGCAAGTCAACGTTCCTTAAAATTCTCGCCGGACAGACCGACCCGACCGCCGGCAGCGTGACCATCGGTGCCAATGTGGAGATCGGTTATTTCAGCCAGCACGCCATGGATCTGCTTGATCCGGGCAAAACCGTTTTCGAAACCATGCAGGACTGTATGCCGCTTGCCACCATCGGCACGATACGCAACCTGCTTGGCGCCTTTCTGTTTTCCGGTGACACCGTGGATAAAAAAATAGAGAATCTGTCCGGCGGTGAGAAGAGCAGGGTGGTGCTGGCAACGATTCTGGCCCGTCCGGTCAACGTACTGATCCTTGACGAGCCGACCAACCATCTTGATATCCGCTCCCGAGAGATGCTGCTTGAAACTCTCAAAAACTTTGGCGGCACCATTATTCTGGTCAGTCATGACCGGCATTTCCTTCGTTTATTGGTTGACCGTGTGTTTGAGGTTGATCATGGCGAGATGCGGGTGTATGAAGGTAGCTATGACTATTTTCTTTCAAAAAGTCAGCACGTGGCAGGCTGCAGGTAATAAACAACTCCTAAACGGGGTAAAGTCAGGAGGAATGAACCATGGCCAAGCCGAATTATTCATTTGAAAAGCGTAAAAAAGAGCTGGAGCGGCAGAAAAAAAAGGACGAGAAAAAAGCCCGCAAGAATGAGCAGAATGCTGACGGGACCGAGTCTGAAGCCGAAGCTGAGGACGCTGAAACCCCAACGCAGGCCGAGTAGCAAATATTCATTGCCGAGGAGATCTGCAATGCCTGGAAGAAGCAATATAGTAATTCTTGACGGTTACACCATCAACCCTGGCGACAATCCCTGGGATTCGCTGGAGTCGCTGGGAAGCTGCACCATTCACGATCGTACGCCATCTGAGCTCAAGCTGGAGCGTTCCAGTGATGCGGAAATTATTTTGCTCAGCAAGGTCAAGCTGGATGAAGCGGCGCTGGAAGCACTGCCGAAGCTCAAATATATCTCAATGCTGGCCACCGGGTTTAACAATGTGGATGTGGCTGCTGCAGGCAGGCGCGGTATTACGGTTTCCAATATCCCGGCCTATTCAACCGAGTCGGTGGTTCAGACAACATTTGCCCTGCTCCTGGAACTGGCCATGCATGTGGGACTACATGATGCGTCTGTGAAGGCGGGGGACTGGATCAGCTGCCCGGACCACGCGTACTGGAAGACTCCGCTGCTTGAACTTGACGGCCTGACGTTGGGTATTGTCGGTTACGGCACAATCGGGCAGGCCGTGGCACGGGTCGGTGCCGCTTTCGGCATGAAGATCATCGCATACGCCCCCCGTATTCCCCAAAACTCCGGCAGTACTCCGGTGCGGTTTGTCCCGCTTGACGAGTTGTTTGCGTCAGCCGATGCCATCAGCCTTAATTGTCCACAGACAGCGGATAACGGCGGATTTGTCAATGCCAGGCTGCTTGGCCTGATGAAGCCGAGCGCGTTCCTCCTAAACCTTGCCCGTGGCGGACTGGTTAATGAAGCGGACCTGGCTGACGCCCTTAACTCCGGTACAATTGCTGGAGCCGGCCTGGATGTTATCGCTCACGAGCCGATGCTGGCGGACAACCCGCTGCTGACCGCCTCCAACTGTATTTTCACGCCTCATATCGCCTGGGCCTCCCTCGCTGCACGGAAGCGCCTGATGGCGATTGTAACCGCCAACGTGGCGGCCTATCTTGCCGGTGCGCCGATCAATGTGGTGAACGGGCAGTATCTGAAATAATACCGTATTGATTTAAAGCATAAAAAAAGGGAGGCTGCGTGCCCCCCTTTTTTTATGTGTTAAGCCGGCTGTACCTGCGGCGTTGCCTCGACCGTTTTATCTCCGGCCGGTTTCTTTTTTCTTCGTCTGCGCTTTTTCTTTTCAGCGCTCTCGGCTGTGGGTTCTGCTATCGCTTTCGGTACAGTGGGCTTCGCCGCTGCCTGAATGGCCGGGCGGGCCGGTTTGCTCCGGTTCCGGTCCGGGGTTCTGCTGCTCCCCCCCGGTTTGTCCCGTTTAAGGTCCTGAACCCGTTTGGGCCTGGCTGTGCGCACATAATCAAGTACATACAGCTCATCATCGGCCCATTCGGTCGGAATCTTCGTCTTGATGTACTCTTCAATCGCTTCAAGAAAAAACGCGCCATCCTCATCAGCAAGGGAAATAGCTTTTCCCTCGGCACCGGCTCGGGCCGTACGACCAATACGATGGACGTAATCTTCGCAATCCTGCGGCAGATCGTAATTGATGACATGGGAAACGCCGTCAATATGCAGACCGCGTGACGCAACGTCGGTGGCGATCAGAATAGGGAGCGTGCCATCCTTGAAATCATCGAGTATTTTCATCCGTTTGCGCTGCTCAACATCCCCGGAAATGACTTTTGCCGGAAAGTTGTTGGCATTCAGGAGGTTGTGAAGATGCTCCGCCTCCCGTTTGGTGTTGATGAAAATCATTGTCCGGGCCATGCCTTCACGCCGCAGCAGGCCGAGAAGCAGGGAAAATTTCTCCTTACGTGAACAGTGATACAGAACTTGCTCAACCCGTTCGGCGGTCATGCTTTCCGGTGTTACGGACACCTTGGTCGGTGAATTCATGAATTCATAGGCAAGCTCCATGACCCGAGGGTTGAGCGTCGCCGAGAACATCAGGTTCTGGCGTTTTTCAAACGGGGGGAGTTTTCGGAGAATAAAGCGCAGGTCAGCTATGAAACCGAGGTCAAACATACGGTCAGCCTCGTCAATCACCAGGACTTCAATATCCTTGAGGCTGTAGATCTTCTGCTTGAGATAGTCAATCAAGCGCCCTGGAGTGCCGACAACAATATCGGCTCCGTCCAGCAGGGCGTTTTTCTGTTTCATGTAGTCAACGCCCCCGTAAATAGCCTGAACAACAAAACCACAGTCAACACCGAGCTGTTTGGCATCCGATTCGATCTGTACGACCAGTTCACGGGTAGGGGCGAGAATTAAGGCGCGGGGTCTGCCAGCCGGCCGTTCATTTGCAAGCAGCCGGGTGAAAAGTGAAATCAAAAAAGCGGCAGTTTTTCCGGTGCCGGTCTGGGCTTGACCCGCAATGTCTGTTCCGGTCAGGGTAATCGGCAGTGTGTGCTCCTGGATAGGAGTACACACGCTGAAACCGGCTTTGGAGATTCCCTGCAGTACCAGTTGGGGAATCGGAAGTTCATCAAATCGCATACACGTTCCTTTTAGGTTACATCTGTTTTCGTATGTGTCACCATATACCGTGATGTTCAGTCTGGCAATCTAAAGATGCGGCTCTGTAGCCCGCAACCCGGCATAAATCCTTGCCAAAAATGCTTTGACAAACCGGAAGCCATTCCTTTACTATGCCCGAAGTTTACCAAAAGGATCCCATAAATGCAGGCAGCACTTACTATAATCGGAGAAGACCTTAAGCTGGTTGAACTGCAGTTTCGTAAAGATCTGCAGTCTGACGTCCCCCTGATACGAAAAGTGGGGGAATATGTCCTCTCCAGTGGCGGAAAGCGTGTTCGTCCTGCTCTGTTGCTTCTTGCAGCGCGTTTGTGCGGGTATACCGCCGACAAAGCTGTTCCTCTTGCCAGTGTCATCGAGTTTATTCACACCGCAACCCTTCTTCACGACGATGTTGTCGACAGTGCTACGCTGCGTCGGGGTCTGGCTTCAGCCAACACTCTTTGGGGTAACGAAGCATCCGTTCTTGTTGGTGATTTCCTGTTTTCAAAATCATTTTCACTCATGGTTGGGGTCGGCAGTCTCGATATTCTGCGCATTCTTTCCGATGCAACGACGGTTATCGCCGAGGGCGAGGTCATGCAGTTGCTCTGTACCGGGGAACTTGAACTGAGTGAAGACAAATATATTGAAGTAGTCCGTTCCAAAACCGCCATCCTGATGTCTGCAGCCTGTGAAGCTGGTGCAATTCTTGGCGCGGTCGCACAGGATAAGCAGCAGGCACTGGCCGAATTCGGTATGGATCTCGGCATTGCATTTCAGCTTATGGATGACATTCTGGACTATACTGCTACTGAGGAAGAATTTGGCAAATGCATCGGCCACGATCTGGAAGAGGGCAAAATCACCATGCCGCTGATCCATACGCTGCGTCACTGCACTGATTCCGAACGAGAGATAATCGCTGCTGTAGTCGAGCAGGATGAAATGTCGCTGGAGGATTTCAGGGCCGTTTCCGGTCTGGTCAAGCAGTATGGCGGTATTGCCTATACTGTGGATGCTGCACGCACCTATATAGACAGCTGCAAGAGCCACCTGGGCCTTTTTGCGCCATCACCGGTCCGTGATGCTCTGCTTGGACTGTCCGACTATGTGGTGACGCGCAACAAGTAAATTCTGCCTTTCAGGTTTATCGCTTTACTCCCGCCTGCCAGACATTTAACCATTGGAGTTTTTATGCATCGAATCATCCTCCTGTTTCTAGCATGCCTCTTCCTGTCCATAACTGCCTGTACCAAAACCGAATCCCAGAAAACCGGTGCTATCGCAAAGGAACAAAGTCCTGCTCCGGATATTACCGTTGTTTCGCTGGCGAACGGCAAACCACTCAAGCTGTCCAGTCTCAAGGGTACTGTTGTATTGCTGAATTTCTGGGCGACATGGTGTCCGCCATGCCGGGAAGAAATCCCCTCCATGATGAAGCTTAACGGCATCATGACCGGTAAGCCGTTTCAGATGGTGGCCGTCTCCATAGATGAAGGGGGCAAACCGGCGATCGACTCTTTTTTCAAGGAATCCGGCTTGTTACTGCCGACATACATTGATGAAAGCGGCGCTGCTGTAAAAGCATACGGAGTAACCGGAGTTCCGGAATCATTCATTATTGACAAGCAGGGTGTTGTGATAAAAAAAATCATCGGCGGTATGGCGTGGGATTCTCCCGAAGCCATTTCATTTATAGATGGTTTGCTGAAATAAGGTCACTATGATCAGCATGGAAGTAACGTATATAGGGGCCTTCATTGCTGGACTCCTGTCGTTTTTGTCTCCGTGTGTGCTGCCACTGATACCCTCATACATCATGTACATCACCGGCTTATCCTATCCCGATTTGCAGGCTGAACATCCTTCCCACGTCATTCGCAACAAGTCGATATTCCACTCACTTTCGTTTATCTGCGGCTTTACGGTTGTGTTTGTCCTCCTGGGGGCTTCTGCAACGTATATCGGCTCGTTTCTCCATGAACATGCAACCATTATACGAAAAGTAGGCGGTGTTCTTCTCGTTCTTATGGGTGCCCATGTAACCGGCCTTCTCCCCATCAGATTTCTTCTGGGAGAAAAACGGGTTTCGATCACCCACAAACCGGCCGGCTATATCGGCAGCTTTCTGGTCGGTATCGCATTCGCCGCCGGGTGGACACCGTGCATCGGGCCGATACTTGCTGCCATACTGGCCGTTGCTGCCACAGAGGAGCGGGTGTATCAGGGTGTTCTGCTGTTGCTGGTGTATTCGATTGGTCTTGGAGTCCCGTTTTTTCTCTCCGCACTTGCAATGCATCGTTTTCTGATCATCTTCAACCGGTTTAAACGATACATTCACGCCTTTGAAATCATCACCGGAATATTCCTGATAATCATCGGTGTGCTGATCTACTCCAACTGGCTGTCACGCCTTTCCGGATATGCGACAATCCTTTTCAAGGGATTCGAGTGAAGGCGCATCGTACTCCCCATTCGGTCCAGCTTGCGGTTTCGCAACTGGTCGTCACGGAGGCTTTTTATTCCGGCATACTGGATTTGCCTGTCCGGCGCTCTTTTACATCCCAGGGGGCACCTGACCATCTGATAATTGAGATGGACGGCATGACGATTCTGTTTGTGGAAGAGGCGGATGTCATTAAAGCCCACCCTGTGCTGGAACCGCGTTTCAGTATGTTTCCGCGCGGCATTGGGGTTACCCTCCATTTTGAAGTAACTGAAATAGAGGATATACGAGATGCAATCGTTGAGGAGGGGTTGGAAGTCCTGTATCCCCTTGAAATTAAGCCGTACGGAGCCAAGGAAATGTGGTGCTTTGATCCGGATGGATATCTGATAGTGCTTGATGAAGTGCTGCAGGTGCATAAATAAAAAAAACGCCGGGAACTCGTCTCCCCGGCGTCTTTTTTGATACTTTTGAACGGCAATTATTCCACTTTTACGAACTGCCCCTTTTCGCCACATTTTTCACATTTCTGCGGTTTGCAGCGGCCCTCCTTACTGAATCCACACGAACATTTCCAATTTGCCATTGTTGTCACCTCCCATCATTATGATTTGATTCGACCGTATTCAGTCGGTGTAGATTGATTGCAAAAGAGCGGCAGGAATGGTATGGTCTGCCACCTGAAACAGAGGGGAACTCCATGAACGAACTGATTTATTTTGTAGTAATAGTAAATGTAATTCCCGCATTCATTGGGTTTTATCTGGCTAAGCGCCGAGGTAAAAACCCCTATCTCTGGGCCGTTCTCTCCGGTATATGCGCGTTCAGTCTATTAAT
>CAINRC010000072.1 GCA_903852495.1 uncultured Geobacteraceae bacterium
AGGCTGTTATAGCGATAGGTACAGCCAAGCGACATCAGGCTATTCAAAGCATCTTTAATGTCCTTAAAACAAAAATTTGGAAGTCACTTTTTGCTAAACTGATAAGTCCGACAGACTCCTAGAAACACCGCAGGGCTATTATCTGTTCGATACTGGCCAAGGTCAGACTTTGGTCCCTAATGCCCGCCAGCTGGGCAAAGACTTGGGGGCTGTCAAGGCTCTTCTCATCAGCCACGGCCATTATGACCACACCGGTGGTCTGCCCCATTTATTGGAGGGGTGCAAAGGCCTTGATATATATGGCCATCCCGGCATTTTCATGTCCCGTTACTGGGAGATCGAGGGCCAGCGCCGTTATCTCGGCATCCCCTATAAACGTGATTATCTCGAATCAATAGGAGCCCGGTTTCATCTGAGCAGAGAACTGGTTGAAATCGGGCCGGGGGTATATTTGACCGGCGAGATCCCTCGCCAAAACATTCTTGAAAAAGGTGATAGTCAACAGCTGGCCGTTACACCGACAGGTGAGATATTACGGCCAGACCCTGTGGTGGATGATCTTTCCATGGTGGTTGATTCGCCAAAGGGTTTGGTGTTAGTACTCGGTTGCGCCCATGCTGGTGTCATCAATATCATTGAGTACGTATCTGAAAAGTTTGGTGGAAAACAGATTCACGCCATAGTTGGAGGTACCCATCTTGGATTTGCCGGAGATAAACAGTTTGAAGAGACTCTAAAAGTATTCGATCGCTTTAAGATTGAAAAAATTGGAGTATCCCACTGCACTGGCCTTCCTAGAGCGGCACAGCTCAATGCGCGACTTGGTGAACGATTTTTTTTCGCAAATGTTGGAACGGTGCTTGAGGCCTGAGATTGGCGGTGGAAACCAACATGGGCACATATCCGTCTACAAAAAAAATATACTGGTACACGATTCAATAGCAATTCAGAGTCAGAGAAACTAAAGGAAATTAGAAATGATTACCGCATTCAGTACGATACAAAATTTTGATCACCTGAAACTCTACCGTACTTTTCTTGAAGCGGAAACCGACAGTACCGGTACAGTGGTGCTTCACCACGGCCTAGTAAAGCGGCCGGGGAAAAAAGTCCCTAACTTCTCTACTGTGGAGCTAAGCCCTCTTACCAATGATGTTGGCGATCGGCTTGCTTGTATTGCCCGCCAAGCGAAGGAAATGTTCCAACTCAACCAGATACTTGTCGTACATCGTCTTGGAGTTGCCTGGGCCTGTGATTCGGTACTTCTCGTAATTGTTTCCGGCAAGACTCGCGATCGTTGTTTTACCGCCTGCTCATGGATTGTAGACGAAATTAAACGAGAAGAGTTTATAGCGTTGATAGAGCATTTTTAATAGTAAACACCCCCCACCTTTGGTCTAATATTACCCATATTTCAGCTGAGCAACGGAGATATGGGACGAGGTTGATTGGGGCCTGAGAATGACAGTCATGATTTTTCACATTTCAGTTATGCCCTCCAGTCTTTGCAAACCAAGCCAGCTAGGGCAACGATTCGTTTGTTGTACTATGGCATAGGTGTAATTCCACTGTAAATGTGTATGGTGACGGCTGATTTCTTGTTTTTTTAAGGTCGTGAATGATTTCCCACAATGTTGCGTATTTCCCGCCTTAACCGCGCATGGTGGCTACGAAAGAAATCTTGCGGACCAGAACCCGGATTTGCCTTGTAATACTCTTTTGACCAATGGTCAACTGATCTGGAAAGAAAGTCCCAGAGTTTTGCGGAATATTCAGCAATTGAGCCCATCACACCGAATAGGCTGTCAGAAGAGATCACCGGTATTGCACATTTCTGAGACCGCCGAATTGTCAGTCGTTCAGTACAGCCCTGCAGCAGATTGTGGCAACAAAGCCTGAAAGACATAATATCAGGTGCGGCGAGTATAAACTCCATTTGTAGCAATTCAATTTAGCCAGATACACTTGCAACAACCGGCTTACCAGTACAGCAATTGTGAACCTCCCCCTCCCCCATAGCGACAACTGGTAATTATTACCTGTTGTCGTTCTATCGCGTAACTGGCGCGCCTTTTTCTATCCTTAGCTGAGGATTTCAACCCATCTGCCTTCCGGCAGCATGGGTTTTTTAGTGGCTTATGGTAAGCCATCCGGCTCAATGCTGTCTGACAAAAGCTGGCAACAATGCTATGCACCATGTCGAAACTGGGGGCAGTAAAAACCCACCATGCCCATATGCATGTAAATGGGCACGGGAGCAGCTGAAGGGTGGAGAAAGCCGCAAGGGGATTTTAGCGTTTGGGGGGACCGGACAGGGTGGTGATCAGTATAGGGCAACCAAGGTTTTCATACTCGTCAAGAGTATGGCTACTCGCTTGCCTATATCATCCTCGCGACTCCCAAGGATGATATAGATATTTCCTGAACAGTAAGCGGGGGAGCATTTCGTTTGTCTAAGCAACATGACGGGAGTGGGTATTCTGACGAAGTCGGCCGCCTATTCCGACGGAAGTCGGCCGGGCATTCCGATGAAGTCGGCCACCCCCTGAGGGGGTGCGCCGCTGGGTGAAAAATTAGATTCTCACATGGTTTCGGTTGCGTCA
>CAINRC010000073.1 GCA_903852495.1 uncultured Geobacteraceae bacterium
AGGGAAGAAAATATTGACGAGCAGTTCACACAATCACTGGATCGGATCAAGATTGACGATGAGGTCCTCGACTGGGTTGTCTCCGTAATGGGCGCATCTACCGCAGAGAGCAAGAAACAGCGTGAAGCGCAGGTCTCATCCCTCACCCAGCAGAAACAGCGACTGGAGGACCGGCTGGAGAAGATGTACATGGACAAACTCGATGGGGTTATCAGCGAAGAGGAATATACACGGTTGAGCAAAAAGTTCAGGAGTGACTTGACCGATTTAAAGTTCAAGGTGGAACAGCTCGAAGGAAATAATGAGGTCAGTATCGACAACGGCAAGCGCTTACTCGAACTCTCGCAAAAGGCCGCCAGTCTTTACTCTGCGCAGATTCCGGCAGAAAAACGGAAGTTGCTTAATTCACTGTACTCGAACTCCACTTGGGCAGGTGGCGAACTGACAGCAAACTACAGAAAACCCTTTGATATGATTGCGGTTTCTAACAGTGACTACCAAAGAAAAAAGGCCACTTTCCCGGAGGAAAATGACCTTTATGATATTTGGCGTCCCCGAGTCGATTCGAACGACCGGCCCCTTCCTTAGGAGGGAAGTTATAACGACTAATAAATAAACATAGTAAAACATAAATAATACTTCCACATGTACCACAAACACCTTGACTTTACAGCATATATTCCCCACTATCCAATCACAATGTTTTTCTCTGTTTATCGACTGACCACCAAAAAAAGTATGACAAAGGTATGACACCAAGCAATAAAGGTATGACTTTGGTATGACACGAAAAATAGGGAAGAGGTCTAATAAGGGGAGCTATGCAAAAAAGACTCGATGAATTAACCGTCAAGAATCTAAAACCTGAAAGCAAAACCTACTATTGTACCGACACTACAGACGTTACCAAGAAGGGTTTTGGAGTGAGGGTATATCCTTCTGGCGCGAAGGTTTTTATTTTTCGGTACAAGGTCGACGGAGTACAGAAACTCCTGACCCTCGGAGAGTACCCGTCAATAAGCCTGAAGGATGCACGCGACGAATACCTAAGAGCTGCCTTGAAGGTCAAAGATTTACGCCGTGGCAGCAAGGATGGAGCCGACCCAGTACACGAGAGAAAAAAGGGAAAGGAACTCCGGATCATTGCAGAGCACGAAAACAAGAAGGCCCCTACGGTTAAAGAGCTGGTACAGGATTATGTGAACCTGTACGCAAAAGTGAAAAAGCGGAACTGGAAAGAAGACGAACGCATATTGAATAAAGATGTAGTGTCACGCTGGGGAAAGTTGAAGGCCGCGACCATTCTCCGGAAAGATATCATTGGTATGGTGGACGAAATAAGTCTTACTTCGCCATCATCGGCAGCATTGACGTTGAAAATTACGCGTAAAATGTTTAATTGGGCGCTGGATAAAGAGCGTATCCCGATGACTCCATGTCTCGGCGTCACTGCTGAACCTGACAAAGAACGGACTCGGGCATTATCTGAAACCGAGATTGTGACAGTGTGGAACAAATTGGACTCGCTACCCATGTCCGGAGAAATGCGTAATGCTTTAAAGCTGGTTCTGTTTACTGCACAGCGCCGGGGGGAAGTCACGGGCATACATACCCGAGAGATTGACGGGCATTGGTGGACCATTCCGGCAGAACGAGCAAAAAACAAACGTGAGCACCGAGTATATTTGACCGCTACTGCACTAGGGATTGTTGCCGAAGCCATAGCAGAGGCCAAGGCATCGAAAGAGAAAGCAGAGGCGAGAGCGGCAAAAAAAGAGAAACGCGAGGCGTGGCCGGCAGAGCAAGAATACAGTGGCTATATCTTCCCATGTCCACACAGAACAAAGGATAAAGCCATTGAAGGACACGCTCTGTCTGTGGCAGTACGCCGTTGTCTTGAATGGCCGCTCAAGGATAAGAAGGGAAAGCCCCTATTCGGTGCCGATGGTAAACCAGCGACCGAGAATCTTATAGGAACTGACCAATGGACTCTGCATGATCTTAGGCGAACGGCTACCACTTTAATGTCAAAATGTAAAATTGGTTTCGAGCACCGAGAGAGGGTGCTAAATCACACTATGGGCAAGCTGGATCGCATTTATAACCAACATGACTTCGACGACGAAAAGCAGATTGCTCTCGAAACACTGGAACGGAAGTTGAACAGCATCATCATTGGCAGCGAGAACAAAGTTATTCCGATAAGCGCCGGTAAAAAAGCAGCTTGACCATATACTAAAAAATGGTATAGGATAATTT
Organism: uncultured Geobacteraceae bacterium; assembly: GCA_903852495.1. Lineage (GTDB taxonomy): Bacteria > Desulfobacterota > Desulfuromonadia > Geobacterales > Pseudopelobacteraceae > JACRCG01. The sequence goes on from CAINRC010000073.1 coordinate 2,260, forward strand.
ATGGCTTGGATCGTCACATACAGCAAAAAAGCTGAAAAGCAGTACAACAGTTTACCGACAATTGTCCAGGATCGGTTTGACCTACTTACAGCAGAGATTGAATTATCCGGACCCACTCGGGGTAACTGGAAGAATTACGCAAAGCTGGAAGGGCGAAAAAATCAGCACCATTGCCATATTAAAACCGGCAGGCCAACATACGTTGCTGTATGGGAAGAAACAGACAATACAATAAAACTTGTAGAGGTGACTTATGCCGGGACTCACGAAAAAGCCCCATACTGAGAATTTAATACCGCTTCACCTGATGGTACACCCTGCTAATGTAGACACCATTACACGCTATGTTGCGCAGCTTGAAAAGTCTGATTCTACCCCATGGCGTGAAGTTGCTGGTCGTCGTGGCAGCGTGCCTGCATCTATCTTGCGTGGCAGCAGGAGCAAAGCAGAAATGACGCAGACTCGGTTGTCTGAACTTACTGGGATTCCCCAGCGCCATATATCAGAAATGGAGCAGGGGAAGCGTACGATCGGTAAGGAAACAGCCAAGAAGCTTGCGGCAGTATTGAATGTTGATTACAGGGTATTTATGTAGACACCTTTACCTTCCTGATTGCGATGGTTTTCGGCCACATTGCGCGCGGCATCTTGTAGCTACGGATTATATTCGTAATAATCCAAACGGTTTTCAGGTCGCTGCAGATGTCTTGCATGATAAATTAGAAACAGTCCTGCGTCATTATGCCCACATCAAGGCCGAGGATGGCCATAAGCACTACCAAGCCTACCTTGCAACTGTGAAAAAAGAGTGGGAGGATGAACAATGATCCCCTCTGTCCTGCAGCATAGCTTCCCTGAAATTGCCACTATGCTGGCTGAGCGGATCGATGCGGTTGTAGAGTACCTGCTACCTAACGGTGTCCGTCATAATAACGAGTGGTGCGTTGGCAGTATGGCGGGTGAAGCAGGTCAATCCCTCAAGATTCGTCTGGTCGGTGCAAAGGTTGGCGTTTGGAAAGATTTTGCGTCAAATGAAAGTGGCGGAGATTTGCTTGAACTTTGGCACAAAGTTCGTGGGATAAGCCTGTTCTCTGTTTTTTAAAGGCTTTTGTACAACTCCGTCAGGCGGTAAAAGGGGTTGCGGTGGTAAATGCAAAGTTACTGAACGAACTATTGCAACGACAGAAGCCGCAACTATCATCCGAAGACTTAAATGCCATTTCTGCAGCATTAAAGGCAAAAGCAGTATAATGTGCGGCCGATTCGTTACAGTCATACCAGCGGTTCGTTTCAGAAATTTACTACTGCAGTTGTTTCGATAAGGCCGTTGATGTAAAACGTGGGTCCGATTTCCCGGCAGGCACCATTTATCCAAGTCAGTTATAACTAACGGACTTTTTTTGTGGAATAGAATAATTAAAACCATAATAGATAACGATCCCACTGCGAGAAGCGAGAACTTATAGATAGACTCTTGGCTACTTTTTATAGTGTTTCACCCAAAAGGCCTTGGCGCCCACCAAATCAAAAGGTCAAGGTAATCGTAACATCATGGAATTCCACTGAGATCAGCAGTACATACTCGCGAGATTTGGCAAAATTACCTACCTATGATCACCCATATCAGGCTATTGGGTTCATTCTGCTGCAACCCATAAGCAACCCAAAATAAAAGGCACCCGCAAAATAATATTGCAAGTGCCTGTATTTATTGGCGTCCCCTGGCAAACGCACTTCGAACTTATTAACGACACAGATTCAAATCCTGATTACGACACCGGTTCAAATCCGGGTTCAGATTTAAACCAGTATTTTTTATGTCGTAAAAAAAAGAGCTCTACATTAGCGGCAGTTCCATCTCCATTATCAAACCGCCACCTGTGGCATTGAAAGCCCGCAGACTCCCACCATGAAGGCGTACAGCCCTGTCGGATATAGCCAGTCCAACACCGGTGCCTCCACTCTGGCGTTCACGCGCATCATTGACCCTATAGAACGGACGAAATATATCGTACAATGCAGACTCTGGAACCCCAGGACCATGGTCCCTGACTTCAATGTGAACAAAGTTTCGTCCGCTTGACATCTTCTTTTTAATCGATATTTCGACAGAAGTTCCCTGTTCTGTGTAGCGAACGGCATTTCTAACCAGATTTTCTATCGCTTGTCTAAGTAGTTCGCTGTTCCCGTTGAGTATAATTTTTTCTGATACAGCCGCAGTAACCTGTCGATTGTTATTTTTTGCCTCGAAATCGGCATCTTTAGCAATCTCAGCGACAAGAGCTGAAATATCGAGCTCACTTCTTTTTATAGATCCACTTTCACTTTCCAGCTTAGTCAGCATAAGTAGCTGGCCGATCAGTTCATTAAGCCGGTCAGACTCTCGCTCGATTCGGTCAAAAGGAGCGGAATGATTCGGTCCGGCTGACTGGCGGGCAAGTTCGAGAGCAACATTAAGTCGCGCCAGAGGTGAACGGAGTTCATGCGAAACATCACGGATCAATCGTTGATGTGCCCCTACCAGGCTTTCAATTCTCTCGGCCATCCGATCAACATCTCGCGCCAGATCTGCAACTTCATCTTTGCGGTGCACCAATCCTTCCCCAACGCGTGCCGAAAGGTCACCTCCTGCTAATTGCTGGGTGACTTTACGCAAGCGTCGAAGTGGCATGGTTGAGTATCTGAAAAAGCCGAGCCACGTTAACGCTGCAGCCAGGATAGCAGCAACAAAACATGAACCTATACCGCCGGCGTGGTGTCCTAACTGATCAATAATTCCTTCTGGCAAAACTGGTTTCGGATTTTGAGGCACCTGAGCATTTTGCACTGTCAATTGATTTTCAAGTGGCCGAGCTGGCGCAGGCACATCATGGACAGGAGCTTGACCAGACTTTTGTGCTGGTTCATTCCCTGTATTTGGCTGGACTCTTTCCGCTTTTGGTATGGGATTTAAATTCTCACGGGACTGTTCACTGGGCGCTATTTGACTACCGTTTTCCGACTTTCCTGTTGGACGTAACTTCTCAACGTTCGCAGATCGATTGTCAGGATGCGGACGGCAGGCAAAAATATTCTCAATCCCTGCCATGCACTCACCTTCACGGACACCGTCGCTAAAGTTAAATGAGCATGGATCACCTTCCTTTTTACCTCCACATGCTTCGACAGCAACCTTTGGTGGCGGTCTTCTTGGGCGCACATCAACCTCGGCATTTTTTTCAGGCTTAATGATTCCGCCTGAAACAGGAGTTTCTGCCGAAACCGCTTCCATTAACAAAAATGGAGCGCATATACCTAGTGCAGCGGCATATATCAAAAGCAAAGGCCAGTTATTGCAAAGAAATTTTTCTTGAAATTTCATAACTATCGCTCTTTTCATGCTTCTATCGAATAAAGATAGCCAATGTTGCGAATCGTCTTAATGCGTTCCGGGTCTTCCTTGCGTTGTCCCAGCTTTTTACGAAGGCTACTGACATGAACATCAATACTCCGGTCATATGCAGTGAGATTTCTCCCCAAAGCCTGCTTGACCAAGTCATCTCGACTGACGACCTGGCCTGCCTGTCGGAGTAACGCTTCGAGGATGGCAAACTCAACCGTCGTCATGTCAACTTTTTGTCCAGAGAGCAATACTGTTCGCGATACAGTTATGAGCTCCACGTCGCCAACAATAACTTTGCCTGATTCAGCCGGTACGCTTGCCTGTACCTGAACAGGTAACTGGCTTTCCGCACGCCTCAATACTGCCCTGATTCTGGCTACCAGTTCTCGTGGATTAAACGGCTTAGGAAGGTAATCATCCGCACCAATCTCCAACCCGACAATCCGGTCAACATCTTCCCCTCTGGCGGTAAGCATAAGAACCGGAATTTTTGAAACGGCACGAATACGGCGTAGTACCTCAAAGCCATTGATGCCGGGAAGCATCACATCAAGAACCACTAATTCCTGAAGTCCGGAAACCGCCTGTTCAAGTCCCAACAGGCCATCATTCACCGCTCTGACTTCAAAGCCTTCCGAACCGAGGTAATCACAGAGAAGATCACACAAATCCGAATCGTCATCAATTATAAGAATCCTGTCCATTGCATCCCCCAACGTCTCATCTTCAAACTTGATAGCAGTATAGACGGTTACCTTCTGTTTGTTTGTAAAATTTTGTAAAGAATTTCGCACTTCTCTTTACAAAACTTTACTTAACCTGCTGGCATCTTAACACAACTTAAAGCGTCTCCAGCTTATGCTGAACTCAAATGGTGGCAGTGGAGGTGAACCATGACATCCCTGATAAATTATTTGATCGTCAACAAAAACTTTTTCAAGATCAACCAGAATAGCTGTTCAGATAATAATGCGTTGGAAGTAAAAGCAGAAAACATCTTCTGCCGGGTAATAGGCATCATTGGTGTCTCGTATCAGATATATCTTTTACTGTGCGGATGAAGACGCGGAGCGTCTGAGGTGAGCCATGGCAACAGCATTCAGAAACAGGCATTTAGATTTATGCCGCCAGAGGCAAGTGCATCAACAATCACATGCGACAAGTTTATTTGAAAATATGGTTTCCTGGCTGTATGCGACTCTCATTATCTGTGGCGTGTTGAGTCTCTGCTACCTGATGTATCAGATGTTTCTGAAGGAGCTGGCCGGTTAGGAGGATGTTATGAAAACATCAATCAAAATGATATGGGCTTTGTGCCTGCTGTTGTGTGCCTGTGGATCAAGTGTCAGTGGTGAATACGATACCGATGGTGTCGTGACCGCAACGGCGTCTGATTCGACCTCTGCCGCACAACTAGAACCATTTCTCCTAAAAAGTGATGCTGGAATTGATGGCGGCATGCTGCCAGTTGAATATACTTGTGACGGAGAAGGTTTGAGCCCAGCCTTGTACTGGTCAAACGTACCGACTGGCACTAAAGAGTTTGCCATAATGATGACAACACTACCAGGAGACGGAACTACCAAATGGAACTGGGTGGTTTACGGCATACCTGCAACAGTGTTGAGCCTGCCTAAAAACAATTCCATCATTGGCATGACTGGAACCGGAAGTCACGGGACAACTATGGTTTATGACGGCCCTTGTTCTCAGGGGCCTGGGGCCAAGCTATACACTTTTACCATCTATGCCTTGTCAGAATCTCTATCGTTACCGGCTACAGCGGATCTGGTTACCGGTCCTGTATTGACCAGTGCCATTTCATCAATCACGCTTGGCTCTGCAGCTTTAAATTTGAGCTACGCAAGACCTTAAAATATAAGGAGTTCCGCAATGAAAACCAGAATATCTTTCCTCATACTAAATATTATCCTATCTGCATCGATGGTAATCGCACAAGACCGTCCTCCCCGCCGGGATGGTGGACATGAAAACGGACGACAGCAGTATTCCATTGAACAGGCCATATCCGATCAAGCCCAACTCCACACCATTGCCTTCAGTGGTCTTGCTTTCATGACCGGTGATTTCGGAAGCTCCACATTTATACCTCCTGGCAAGGTTGCCGACTTTTTCGGTTTCCAGTACATGCGCGACATCGATGCAGCTGAAAAAGGGCATAACCCGATGTTTTTGGACCGGGTGGCCGGAAACGTGATGAAACTGCTTACAACGCAACAGCGCAAGCTGTTTGAGGATGCTGCCCGGGAGCAGGAGTCGTTGGTGCAGCAGATCGCACAGAAACGCTTCCCGCTGGTTGCTGCGTTCCATCGGGAGCTTGACGGAAAAATTCCTTCCAGTTCGGCCGGACTGAACCGCAAAGCTGTTATTAAATATACAGCAGACCTGTTTGAACTGGATGCTATGTTGGCATACAAACGTGCAGCTATCTTTGGAGCGTTAGTACGGTCCATGACCAGCCAGCAGAAGGCAACTCTGGCAAAGATGAAGTTTGGCGATTTCAATACCTGGCCTGAAATCGACCGTGAGGAAGTCCGTACTCTGAGACCACGCGGCGCATCAAAGCTTGTCAGTGTCGGCTACATGACCCTTGCCAGTGAATTTTTCAGCTGGTATGCCGGTTCTGTGGAGGCAGATACATATTTCTGCCCTGAACGACACGGCACATATTTTGGTGGGTTTTATCTGAAAGACCTACCAGCAATGGGGCAAAAAGATTTCGATATATCAACCTCTCTTACCGGTGACTCTGGTGCAGCCTTAGTTGATATGCTTAACAGTAGCCAGCGTTTAAGACTGACCACTGTTCTGGAACGGCAGCGCAAACCGATGAAAGATATTATTGAGGTAAGACGGGCTATTTCTACGAAACTACGAGGTTTCCTGCGCGGAGAAACGCCTGCAGAGCGCGAGATAGTTGCGCTCGGCAGACATTATGGTGAGCTGGATGGCGAACTCTCCTACGAATATGCAACAGCCTTTGCTTCGATTTACAAGTCTCTCAATGCGAGCCAGAGACAGCAGTTACTGAGCCTCCGTTCACATCATACCCGTGAAAACGGTACTGCATTTATCTTTTCGGATCGTATTCAGATGTCAAATGTGCCGGATTCTTCTTTCCTGTTCGGATATACGAAGTGATTCTGGCGACGGGAGGTACCGCACACCGGCTTACCGTCTCTTTACAAAACTTTACAAAAGTATCGGATAATTTAACACAACTTTACGCGGTAATTGATTAGCCTGTAATCAACAGGATGAAAATAAATCATCCGCACATTTATCCAAGGGAGGCGGGGTATGAGAACACCATTGATTATATCGGCATTCATATTCATATGCGCCATAGAGTCAGATGCTGCAGACTCAAACATTTACCCGCAGGGTGCAGGTAAGAATATTGAGCAGAAGAGGACAGAAATACTGCAGCATATACAGGAAAGAGTTACCAACAGTCAGGCAGAAATAACCTGTGTAAAAACTGCTGCTTCACACGAAGAGTTTAGAGCCTGTCACGAGAAGTATCGTCCGGCACCACCTAAAAACGACAAGCGTAACCAAAGCCCACAACAAGAGCACTGAAGAGAAAGGAGAGCTACGCCATGAGAACAAAACTTTTCAACATACTGGCAGCATTCATCGTATTCGGATTCTGCTCTGGTCTTCCAGGATGTGGTTCAGGCGAATCAAGCAACCAGACCACTGGTGGGGCAGTGGTTCAACAGCAAACTGGTAAAATTGCCGTGCTCTTGAACTGGGGTGCTACGGCAAAAAGTACCGAAAAAACAGTTGCGTCTATGCCGGTAAGCGTAACAACCGTGAGAATCATAATTGCTGCCGCCGACATTTCACCATCCATGCAGTTAGATTTCCCAGCCTCTAGTGGCTCCGGCACAATTGATGGCGTCAAAGTTGGTACTGGGCGAACATTGACAGCCCAGGGATTGGATGCATCAGGAACCGTGACTTACCAAGGAGCATCCAGCAATATAATTATTCAGGCTGGCCAGACTACCGATATAGGTACTATCACCATGGTTGCTAACGCTACGCCGGTTTCTAATGCCGGAAGTGGCCAGAGTGTAACCATTGGAAGTCTAGTAACGCTTGATGGCAGCGCAAGCAGTGATGCAAACAGTGATGCACTGACCTACAAATGGGCATTTACTTCCAAGCCAAATGGTAGCAGCGCAACTCTGTCAAGCACAACCATCCCCAAACCTAGCTTCACAGCCGATGTAGTAGGTACATACATTCTCTCCCTAATTGTCAACGACGGAAAAGTTAATAGCTCTGCTTCTAGCGTTAGCATTACAGCCGCTGTAGCCAATGCGACCCCGGTTGCCAATGTCGGGACAGCCCAAAGTGTTGTCATAGGAACCGTAGTGACACTTGATGGTAGCGCCAGCAGTGATGCCAATGGCGATACATTGACTTATATTTGGGCATTTACCTCAAAACCGTTTGGTAGCATCGCTATTCTGTCAAATGCAACAGCAATCAAGCCGACTTTCACCCCTGACGTAGTAGGTGCCTATGTAATCAGCCTGACCGTCAACGATGGCAAAGCAAGCAGTTCTGCCGCCTCATTAAATGTCACAGCAATATCCAACAGTGGCTCAATCACTATCAGATGGTAAGGAGGAATCCGTCATGAAAACGAACATTATCAGCGTAATAAAAGCACTTGCAATTGTAACAATGTTCACACTGCTCGCAGGATGTAGCGGCAACAGTTCAAGTACCCAAACAGATGCTGGAACTTCAGCAACCAAAGGTACAGGTTCCATTGTCGTGGCACTGACATGGCCCCAGCAACCGCCAACAGCGGCTAAAACTACCACAAAAAGTGTTGCCGCTGCACCAGCTGGTGTTGCAACCATCCGGATTACAGTATCCAGTTCTGATATGACACCTATACAAAAGAGTTTTACTGCCACTGCCGGTTCCGGAACAATTGATGGCGTACCGGCCGGAACAGGAAGAAGTGTAACTGTTGAAGCATTGGATGCAAATGGTTTACTAACCCATAAAGGTGCTGCAAATAGCATCACCGTTGTTGCCGGCCAGACCTCCGACGCCGGAACCATAACCATGAACACCACTGGTGTCTCCATGAATATGGCTCAGACCCTTTCTGACCAGGCCCAGAACACCACTCTGGCATTTTCGGCAATGGCCATGATGACCGGCAATCTTGGCTCCCAATCATTCTTCCCTCCGGGTAAAATTGCCGACTATACCGGCTTTCAGTATCTCCGTGACAATGATCCTGACAATATGGGGCACAACACCAGTTTCTTGACAAGAATCGCCGAAAACGTCCTCTACATTCTGAACGATGCCCAGATGGCACAGTTGGCTGCTTTGGCTAAAAGCCAGAACACCGATTTCGCCTTGTACGGTGCCAAGAGATTCCCGTTGATGAACGCTTTCCGCCGTCTTATGGAAGGCAGTATTCCAAGTGGTACAACGGGACTAAGCCTTGCTGGAGTTAAAGCAGCCTCAAAAGACCTCTATATTATAGATGGTCAGGTCAGCTACGACCGCGCTGTTCTCTATGCAACAGTTCTCAATTCGCTTTCAACTACCCAAAAAGCAGCTTTTGAAGCCATGAAAGGCAAAGGATGGAGCTCTTGGCCGGACACCAGCGTTGACCCAATAAAATCAGCTGTTGATGCCAAGAAGATGGCACTCGGCCGTGATGTGGATATGGTAGCCATCTATTCCTACGCCAGTGATCTCTTTAGTTGGTATGCCGGCTCGCTTGAGGCAGACGTCTACTTCTGCCCCGAACGCCACGGCACATATTTTGGTTCATTCTTTATGAAGGATGCTCCGGCTATCGGCCATGAAGGATACAGCATAAACGAACAACTTACCGCAACTGCAGGGCGGGCGCTTAGCGACAGCACATACGGATATGTTGATTCAACCCAGGCCACACTGATGTCGAGCCTTGTAAATACTCAACGGAACAACCTGTACGCCAATACCGCAACCCTTGCCAGCGGAGTAAAAAACAATATTGTCGATATCAGGACGGCAATTGCCACAAAGCTGCGCACCCTACTGACCACTCCGGATACCAGCAAAACCGTGTTGGCAGACGTCCTGGCATTGTCGGGAACATATGGTGAACTGGACGGCGAAAACAACTACAATTACGCAACGGTAATGGCCAGCGTTTACAAAACGCTGACAGCAGATCAGAAGACCAAGCTTATGGCACTGCGGGCATCTATTATGGCAGGTACATATACGACTGGCGGAACTTTTGACTTCACCTACACGGCTACTCCGTACCTTTATTCCGCAGTTATTTCAGACGCTACTGCCACAGGCTATATAGGCAACACGGACTCTCTGTTTCAGTAGGTCATTTCAATTCGGACAAAATTCAAAAAGGCATAAGGGAATATAGTCCGGTGGTTTCAGAATACATAAATTTTCGAAAGGGAAAGAATATATTGATATAAAGGAGAAACGTCATGTTAACGAAAACATCTGTATCTGGAATGATTTTGGGATTGTTAGTGGCAGGCAATGTCTTTGCGCAAGGCTCAGCAGAATACGGAAACTCGTCTCAACAGGGGTTGCAGGGCGGGCAGGTACAGAGTGGAGCTTCCAGGGTTCCTCCGGAGTCAGCTATCAGTGCATGCAGCGGTAAATCAGAAGGGACTGCTTGTGTAGTTACCGGCCCCAATGGCACCAAGCAGGGTTTATGCGCCTATACACCAGACAAGAAATATTATGCCTGTAAGCCGAATGACATGAATAAGTTGGAGCCGCTGCCTCAAAGATGATAGATATATCGCTTCATAACAGGTTAACTACCTGATTCCCTGGACAAAAGAGGAGATAGTTATGAGAACAGTTGTGATTGTATCATTATTGGTCGGTTTCTGTGTCACATCATCATTCGCCGCTGATTCCACGGATAAGACACAGCATTTTGAAGGAAAGAAGGCTGAAGTACTGAAAAATATTGAACAGCGTATCGCCCACAATCAGGAAGAGAAAGCATGTGTGCAGGCAGCGGCAAATCATGATGCGTTGAAAGCGTGCCGTGACAAGTTTCGTACTGAAATGAAACAGGACCGTCAAAGCAGAAAACAGTAGATTTATTCTATCCTCCCCGTCCGGCTTCTCAGTAGCGAAGCCGGACGGGATGCGAGGTCTGTCAATGTCACACTTCAGTATTCATAATTTAGCCTGGATAGCGCTGCTATTTGGAATGCTTAGCTGCAGTTCTGGAGGCTCTGGCAATCCCACCGCAAATGATACTAATCAAAACAGTTCTGTCATTACTTCAGGTGCTTTTGCCGGTACAATCGTGCTTGGATCTCCAACAGCGTCCTCGGTTTCTGCAAATATATATTCAGCCACTCAAAACGCTACTGTTCTGCTCAAATACGGCACTACTGCCGGCGTCTACGATAAACAGACCGCCCCTGCGTCATTAACGGCTGGGAATCCTCTTATACTTGCAATGAGCAGTCTGAATGCTGATACGCGCTATTATTACCGTCTCAGTTTTCAACCGTCCGGAAGTTCAAACACATATATGACAGATGAGTATACTTATCATACCGCCCGACCTGCCGGCAGCACCTTTACGTTTACTGTTCAGGCAGATTCCCATCTTGATGAAAACTCCGACCTTAACTTCTACCTCAAGACACTCGGCAATGTTTCTGCCGATATGCCGGACTTCCATGTGGATTTGGGTGACACCTTCATGTGTGAGAAACACTCAGCGCCATTAACGGCAGCGCTGCTCATGGCACCGGATCAAGCCACGGTAGATGCACGCTATATGTATGAGCGGTCAAATTTCGGTACGATAGCAACCTCGGCACCACTTTTTCTGGTTAACGGCAATCACGAAGGTGAGGCGGGCTGGCTTGCAGATGGAACTGCACAGAACATAGCAGTCTGGACCGCTCTCGCCCGCAAAAAATATTATGTGAATCCTGTCCCAGACAATTTCTACAGCGGAGATTCTGTAGATGAACCTTACATCGGTAAACGTGCGGCATGGTACTCTTGGCATTGGGGTGATGCACTATTTATAGTGCTTGACCCGTTCTGGAACAGCAAAACCATGGCCAGTAAAGACCCATGGGCAATGACTCTGGGAACGACCCAGTACGCATGGCTTCAGAAGACTCTCTCGACAAGCAGTGCTAAATTCAAATTTATTTTTATTCACAACCTTGTCGGCGGACTTGATGGACAAATGCGCGGCGGTGTAGAGGCTGCACCCTACTTTGAATGGGGTGGTAATAACCTTGATAACACAGTGGGTTTTATTCAAAACCGCCCCGGTTGGAGCAAGCCGATTCATCAGATGTTGGTTCAGTATGGCGTTAACGCTGTGTTTCACGGCCATGACCATCTCTACGCCAAACAGGTACTTGATGGTGTGGTGTATCAGGAAGTTCCGCAACCGAGTGCCAGGAACTTTTCAAGCGGTTCAAGTCTTGCTTTACAATATCACTATCTGTCAGGAACCATACTCAGCAGTTCCGGCCATATTCGTGTCAATGTAACTCCTAATCTTATGACCGTTCAGTACGTGCGGGCATGGCTTCCAGCCAATGAAACAGCACAGCGCAAAAATGGTCAGATCGATGATGTCTGGAGTATCGCTGTACCATAAAACTGAATCAACCAGTGAGGCCTTAATATGAAAGTATGTACTGCTCTGTGTGCACTTGTACTTATTGCCGGATGCAGTTCCGGTGGGTCATCGGGAAGCGGCAGTTCGGGGTCGTCAAATACGACAGCAGGCACAAATGTTGATCCGGGAGCAGGAACAACCTCTGGAACAGTCAATACTGACCAAGGGAGCACCAATGTCTCTATAACAGTCGGCAATGCGATAGGTACTGGTTCATTTACTGGGAATATCGTACTTGGGTCTCCGTCAGGAACCTCGGTGAAGGCTAATATATTTTCTCCGGATCAGTCCGGCACAGTGTCCATAGCTTATGGTACTACGTCAGGTAACTACACTCGACAGACCAATCCGATGCAGTTTAACGCCGGAACTCCGCTGGAACTTACCATGTCGGGGCTTTCATCCAATACGCGCTATTATTACCGGTTGTATTTTCAGCCGCAAGGAAGTAGTGTTTCCGGCCCAACAGATGAATACACCTATCATACCGCCCGACCTGCCGGAAGTACTTTTACGTTCTCTATTCAGGGAGACTCTCATCCTGAACGAGCGGGGCAGCAGTTCAATAGTGATCTCTATCGCAGGACCCTCCTTACTGCTGCCGCCGACCAGCCTGATTTCTATCTGACAATCGGTGATGATTTCAGTGTTGACCAACTTGATCCGCAGACAGTCACTGCTGCACAAGTAGTTGAACGATACATAATTCAGCGCCCATATCTTGGCCTGATAGGCCGATCCGCTCCTGTGTATCTTGTTAACGGCAACCATGAACAGGCAGCCCGTTACCTTCTGGACGGCACCCCGAACAACGTTGCTGTCTGGGCACAGAATGCCCGCAACAGCTACTATTCACAACCGGCTCCTGATAGTTTCTATACTGGAAACAGTGAAGTTGTCCCATACATCGGATTATTGCGTAACCATTTTGCCTGGACCTGGGGTGATGCTCTCTTTGTTACTATCGATCCGTACTGGGCATCGTCCGTTTGTGTTGATGACCCATTTTACGGTGGCGCCAAACGTTCCAATTTGTGGGATGTGACTCATGGCGATTCTCAGTATCAATGGCTAAAAGCAACTTTAGAACAGAGCAAGGCAAAGTACAAATTTGTGTTTGCCCATCATGTTATGGGAACGGGGCGTGGCGGAGTTGAGCTCGCGACGAAATTTGAGTGGGGCGGTTTGGGCAATAAAGGCACTTGGGAGTTTGCTACAAATCGGCCAAGCTGGACCTCACCAATTCATCAGTTAATGGTAGCGAATGGTGTCTCCATTTTCTTTCAGGGGCATGACCACATATGGGTCAAGCAACAGTTGGACGGCGTCATTTATCAGACCCTTCCAGAACCAGCAGACCCTTTCTATACGCTATACAACTCAGATGCGTTTTTAACCGGAGATAAGTTTCCCAATACCGGCTATACGAGAGTAACCGTATCACCCTTAGCGGTAAAAGTGGATTATGTCCGTACTTGGCTGCCGACTGATGAAGGGCCGGGAAAGGTCAACGGAAGTGCTGCGTTCAGTTATTCGATTCCATAACCAAACCAGTCCTGATTGGGTTGCTTGTGGTGGGCTAACTTACTAATTTTGATACAGTTATTGAGCCATGCCGTAGTGCAATGAAACGTGGTGTGATTCGATTGCATGTGGACTTTTAGAAATAGCATATATCATTTACCAGCCTTTCATGCGCTGTTACTGATTCAATATCAGTGACAGCGCATTTTTTGTTTAAAATATCCACATACCCGGCGAAGCCGGGCCGCCGATATTTGGTGGCGAATTCGATCCGCCCCCAGCCTGAATTTACAGAAGGCCCATTTCTGCAAATGTCCGCCCACGTCCGGCTTGTTTTAATGGTTGTCGGTTTAGTGAAGCTCGGTTCCGTGTGCGGTGATATGGACAACATGTTCCGCTGCCTCGTTATTCTGACCGGTGTGCTTATGGAATTTTTCCATTAGCTGACTGAGGAGCATATAAGCCCCCAGAGCGGTTTGACCATGTCTCACCAGTTCAAAAACAATGATGAGTGCTAGGCCGAACAGGACTGTTGAGCCGGTACCTGTGATAATGTGAGTTGCTTTCACTTTGCGGATTTTCTGTGTCATTGCGGATAAAGTTTTCATCTGTTTTCCCCTCTTGTTCCTTAGATTTTCTGAGCCACCTGAGTGATTCGTTTTTGGCCGTGCTATTTTTTGTGTCGTGCCTGTTCCATGAGTTTCCGTCGCCCCTTCAACGAAGAGAGGGGCACGAAACTCAAGGTTGGCACGACCTGCACGGACGAAAACCAAACTGACTAAAAGCCGCAGCGCCGATTGACTGACTGGACGGACGCAGGGTGGCATGACAAAGCGAAGCGTTCTTAAAGGACGTCAGAAAAATTGGGGGCAACCTTCAGGGGGAACCAATTTTTATGTAAGGACGAAGAAGATTGGCGTGACGCCAGGTGGCCGGGAAGGAGGGAAAGGAGGAAGCAAGGATGCTTTTCTACTGAAGTGTTAGTTGCAGTTTACAGCTGCAAGTGAGTGATATCAAAAATAGCTATCTGTGGTTTTTGAGGTGATTGCAGCGAAGCGTATCAGTGGATCTGATTTCGGGCAGTTGAACTATCTTCATTCGTCGAGAATTTGTACTTCATGCCCCAACTGTCTGAAGTAGCTGTTAAAGGTTCCTATTTTTCTGATGGAAGATGTGCTTTCGATATCTTGGATAACGGCAGGAGTCCGGTATGTTGTCCAACTGGCCGCAACGAAAAGACCGACGGCACTAGCTGCGGCCACTCCCTGTAAGATTGAAAATGTACCGGTCAGTTGCACAGCAAGATAACCTAATGAACAAACGGCACTGGCGATATAGAGAAAAATGATAAATATTTCCCGTCGCCGCTGATAGTTTCTCATAGCTATGCTTTCGCAAAAGTCGTGCATACACAGTATTGCATCTGCAAGCGCATCCATGTCTCCGTTGGCATTTTTATTATCGATAAGGGCATTAAGCCTCGAATAATCTGCACTTGCCTGAATTTCCTTTGTTACGGTTGGTTTTGAAATCCAGCGGTGCCACCACCAAGCGTTAGTTCGTTTTCCCATTATTCATTCCTTTGCAGTTTAAAGAGAAACAGCGCCAGTAACGATACATAGCTTCCAACCTCAAAATAATTCTGAATCAGCTCACCTCCTCATAGAAGTTGTGAAACAAATATCTTCTGCCAGCAACCGTTATTAGCGCATCAATTCGTGTGCCTGTGAACATCTGCCACCGGTGATCTGAAAGAGCCTTTTTCTTGGCTTCTTGGATTTGTTTCTTCTTCC
>CAINRC010000074.1 GCA_903852495.1 uncultured Geobacteraceae bacterium
CGTTCCGAAAGATTTCCGGTTCGAGAGAAAGCCTTTTCGCTGAACTCGACAAACCCGCCCTTGTGCCTCAGCCCACCACCCACTTCGAGTATGCCGAATGGAAACCGGTTCGCCTCGGTTTCAACTATCATGTGCAGATCGACGAACATTTCTACAGCGCCCCGTATCATAATCCGCATATGACCCCGATGCGGCGAAGGTACGTGAAGAGATATACAAGCTGGAATATCGTGCTGAGGAGCAGTTGAAGTTGGAGAAACTGAGAAGAGAGAGGAGAAGGTAAAAGTACTGGTGGTGCCAAGAAAAAAATATAATAACAGCAGCTTACGAAAACAGCATGTCGGGCCAGGTACTATTCTCTGTTATATAATTCACCGTAGCCCGGTTTCCTCTTGCCATGCTTGTTTCTTTGCCGCTGCTACCTCACCAATGAACTGTCCGACAACAGTAAACAGATCTTGAAGTGCCAAAGGTTTCTCAATTATATGATCAAATATAAAATTATTCTCTTCTGACCCGTGCAGGACAAACGGCCCTGGTCCACCAGTTATTGCGATGAATTTGGTGCCCGGTTTTACTGCACGGATACTAGTGCACATTTGCACACCACTCAACACGGGCATGTTGATGTCCGTAATAACGATATCTGGCGTGTGCTCTTTGAAAAGGTCAAGGCCCAATCCGCCGTTAACGGCTGTGTAGAAGACAACTTCAGGGAACTGAGCTGCGAGGACGGATACGAGAACTTCCAAAATCACGCCATCGTCTTCTACAAATAGAACAGAAATGGTTTTGTTGGAATTTGATGCTGTTGCCAAATCACACCTCCACTCTGAATTCAGCGCCTACATCCGTATTGCGCACAGAAAGTTTTCCACCCATATTTTTTTCGACAATCGATTTTGACAGAAACAAGCCAATCCCGGTGCCCAGTTGTGGACCTTTGGTGGTAAAGTAGGGATCGAATATCTTATGTATAATGTCATCAGCTATGCCGCCTGCGTTGTCAGCAACGGTCACTACGGCATGTTCTCCATCGCGCCAGACGGTTACTGTCACCAGTGCCTCACTAATTTCCCTTTCGATAATCACGTCCCTGGCGTTGACCAAAATATTAAGCAGTACCTGGGCAAATTCATTTTGATACCCATAAACAATCGGATCGTCATTTTCGACTATAACAATGCGAATTTCCGGGTTTAGAAAACTCGCATCCAGAAGTGACAGCGTATTTTTGACAGCGGCGCAAATATGAAAATCGCTTTTTTCTTTATCAGGTTTGAAGTAATCCCTGAAATCATTGATTGTTTTTGACATATACTGAATGGTTTCCATGGATTGATCTACAAAAGTATCCAGGAATTTCTTGTTGAAGTGGGGCGTGTCATAGAAAAACCCCAGCCTCTGTATAAACAATCCCAAAGCATTCAATGGCTGCCGCCACTGGTGGGCGATATTGCCGATCATCTCCCCCATGGCAGCCTGACGGTTCTGTGAGATAAGCATCTGCTCCTTTTCACGAAGGGCTTGGATAGCCAGCAGACGTTCATCTTTCTCATTGAGCAAACGCCATTCCGATTGTTTTCGTTCTTCAACTTCACTACTGAGATTTACGTTCAATAGTGCCAACTCATCTGTCCGCTCACGTACAAGACGTTCCAATCCATCTTGCAAAGCTTGGAGTTTTTCTTCAGCCTGCTTGCGATCCGTGATGTCCGAAAAAGTAACCCTCATGTTTCCGTCATCCGTCACGGT
The DNA here is from genome assembly GCA_903852495.1 of uncultured Geobacteraceae bacterium. Classification (GTDB taxonomy): domain Bacteria; phylum Desulfobacterota; class Desulfuromonadia; order Geobacterales; family Pseudopelobacteraceae; genus JACRCG01. The sequence goes on from CAINRC010000074.1 coordinate 1,756, forward strand.
ACACTGCAAATGTGCCCAGAATATAGAGCCGTCGCCCCGTATGAACCGCATATCCCACTTCTGAAATTCTCCGGTTGTATAGAGCTGTTTGCGATGCCGGTAATAACTGTCCTCATCTCCGGCCAGGATGAATTTAGACAGTACGGTCTGGCGCAGGATTTTTTGAGCAACGCCAAACATAGCTACAGCTGTGAGGTTGGCTTCAACTATCAGCCCGTTTTTGTTGAGGGTCAGATAGCCGACCGGCGCAAGATCATACAGGTCAAAGTAGCGGGCTTTTGCAGCTACCAGTTCTTGCTGTGTAAGTCGCAATTCCTCGTTCTGCATCTCCAGCTCAACCTGATGCACCAACAGTTCCTGGAGGACGTCCTGCGAACCCTCGGGAAATTGCACTTTTAAGATGTTCAGATCATCCAGACGATTTTTTTTCTCCGCACTTCGGCTGGATTTCTGAGCTGATTCAGGTGATTTGGTTGTCATGGTCGTATCCTCAATCACTCAACCCCGCCGGTTCGCTCCGATGTCGCAATCGCATACACCTGCCCTTCCTCATTTACGAGAGCGGTTGCGGTAAGCCATACTTCCTTGACCGAACCATCTTTGGCTATCCGCTGTGTGCGATACGGTTCAATAATATCTTTCCGGCCCAACTGCTGAATCCTCTCCACATCCTGCTTCTGCAGCTTTTCCGGGATCAGATCACGGATGTTTATGGCCAAAGCCTCTGACTCGCTCCAGCCGTACATCCTGACCGCCGCCGGGTTCCATGCGATGATGCGTCCTCCCATATCCTGCAGTACGATCGCATCATGTGCGTCACGCACTACCACAGCCAGTCGTAACTGGTCATTTGCTGTTTTCAGCCATTCCTCTACCCGCTTGCGTTCGGATATATCGTGAAAGTACACCGACAGGCCGTCCGGAGACGGAAAACAGTGGCACTCAAACCACTTGTTGAGCGGTTCGGGATAATATTCCTCAAAGTGGGCAGTCTGGCCGGTCTCGGCAGCCCGGTGATAATATTCGTCGAACTTGCTCCCTTTGGCCAGGGGGAACAGGTCCCAGACACAGTTTCCAATGAGATCCTTACTGCGCATGCCGAGCAATTCCGCACCCTTCTCGCTGCAGTATGTGTATATCCACTTGTGGTCCAGGACCAGCAGGCCGTCCGTGATGCTGTCAAGCATCGTCTGGATCGCCTGGTGTGCCTTACTCAGCGCTTCTCTGGTCTGTTTTATCTCGCTGATATCAAAGAAGGTGACTACCGCCCCTTCGATAACATTTTCAAGGGTGCGGTACGGACGGATACGCAGCAGGAACCAGGCCCCTTCCTTGTTCTGCACCTCAACCTCTTTGGGTATCAGGCTGTCCAGCACCGATTTGATATCTTCCGTCAGAGTGTGATAGGCGACCAGATTGGAGACAATATGCCCGACCGGCCTTCCCACATCGGAGAGAATCAGGTTGATGACCTGGGTGATGCTTGGCGTAAAGCGCTGGATGAGCAGCTTAAAATCGACAAAGACTGTACCGACGCCGGTTCCTGCCAGCAGGTTGTTCATGTCGTTGTTGGCGCGGGACAGATCGAACACTTTTGTCTGCAATTCGGTGTTGACAGTGGCCAGCTCTTCATTGACCGATTGAAGTTCTTCTTTGGAGGTTTCCAGCTCTTCATTGGTGGATTGCAGCTCTTCGTTCACCGACTGCATCTCTTCATTGGATGATTTGAGCTCTTCGTTTGATGTTTCAAGTTCTTCGTTGGCGCTCTGGAGATATTCCTCGTTGGCCCGCAGTTCCTGCTTCAGCCGGATGACCAGCACATCTCTGTCATTTGTCGTCTCATCCGGCTGCTCAACCAGGGTTCCTGCGCTGGCTGCTGATGGCAGGAGTTTGTCTGCTTCCATTCCTTCTTCCAGAACAACCAGATACAAGGTCAGTTCGGTTATGGAGTCAGCGGTTGGCGGCACCGGCAGGATCGTCAGGTTGACTACGCTGAAACTGCCGTTGGTTTTGACTTTGAGACCCTGTCGCTCGACCGGATTTCTATATTTGACCGTGCTGTGCAGGGCGGTGCTCAGCTCACGCTTCAATCCTTCTCTGGCCATCTTGAGGATGTTCATGGTCGGTTCGCCCGAAACCATTTCAAGATACCGGCCGGTGCTGCCGTGGATGTAGAGAATCTCGCCCCGTTCACTGACCAGGACGCTGGTAGGTGCATAATGCTGCAGCAGGATCTGCTCGGTGGTCTCTTTCAGCGATATTTTACCGCCTGAAGACGGTGCCGCGTGCTTCTGAATGGTACCGTTCTCTGTCAGGATTCGACTGAACCGTCCCTGGGGGATGTGTTGTATCGCGGAGGGGTCCTCTTTACGCTGATACAGTTTTTGCTGACGATCCAGTACGGAGAAGAGGTAGGTAAAATCCCCGGTGGTTTCGGAGGTGCCAAGAAAGAGGATACCGCCAGGGTTCAAGGAATAGTGAAAGAGCGGAATCAGTTTCTTCTGCAGGTCAGCGTTCAGATAGATCAGGAGATTGCGGCAACAGATCAGGTCGAGTTTGGAAAATGTCGGGTCTTTGTTGACGTCATGTTCGGAAAAGACCAGCAGGTCACGAATCGTCTTATTGATGCGATAGCTGCTGCCGTCATTTTCCAAGGTAAAAAAGCGCGCCAACCGTTCCGGTGAGACGTCGGCGGCGATGCTGGCGGAATAAACACCGCTCCTGGAAAAATCGATGGCGCGGCTGTCGATGTCGGTGGCAAAGAGCTGTATTTTGATGCTTGTTTTCAGTCTCTCCATCTGTTCCTGCAGCAGTATGGCCACGGAGTAGGCTTCTTCGCCGGTGGAACAGCCGCAGATCCAGGCCCGTATAACACCGCCTGACATTTTGTCGGTAAAGAGGCCGGGGATGACCAATGTTTCCAGGGCGGAGAAGGCCTCCGGGTCACGGAAAAAGTTGGTGACGCCAATGAGGAGGTCGCGAAAGAGGGCCTCAACTTCAACCGGTGTCCGCTGCAGAAAGCGGACGTAACTGCTCAGTTCGGCTATCTGATGGACAGCCATACGCCTCTCGACGCGACGCTTGATCGTATTCTGCTTGTACTGCGAGAAGTCGTGTCCGGTCTGGGAACGGAGCAGGACAAATATTTTTTTGAAGGCGTCTTCAACCTTGGGGATCGGCGGGGTCAACGTTTGGGCGCTGTGCCCGAAGGCATGAGCTGCGTAAGCGATCAGATGGACCGGCATCTCGGCGGCAGGAAGGATAAAGTCCACCAGACCGGTGTTGATGGCGCTGCGCGGCATGCCGTCGTATTCGGTGGATTCGGGGTTCTGGGCCATGACCATGCCACCTTCGGCCTTGACCGCCCTTAAGCCCTGAGTGCCGTCGCTGCCGGTGCCGGAAAGCACGATGCAGATTGCCCGCTCGTGCTGATCCTGGGCAAGCGAACGAAAGAAGAAGTCTATCGGCAGACGCTGGCCGCGCGGTGATGATGGCTCCAGGAGTTGCAGTGTACCGTTCAAAAAAGCCATGTCACGGTTGGGTGGGATGATGTAGGCGCAGTTGGGCTGCACCACGACACCGTCTTCGGCTTCAGATACCTGCATACGGGTGTAACGGCGGACCAGTTCAGTGAGGATGCTTTTGTGATCCGGCGCCAGATGCTGTACCAGTACAAAGGCCATATTAGGGTCTTTGTCGGCAGGCATTCCGGAGAAAAAGGCTTCAAAGGCCGCCAGACCACCGGCGGAAGCGCCGACACCGACAATGGGGAAATTAGCATTAAGTCCCTGTCGGGAGTCAACTTCAGTGGCATTCGCTGGTATGATCGGTTTGATGGTTTTTTTTGTTGCGACCGATGCCTTTTTTCTGGTTGCCATGTGTTGCTCCTTGTAGAAACAAAAAACCGGCGTTCAGAAAAGCCATAACGCCGGTTAGTAGCTGTTTGTATTAAAATAAGTGTTGAAAGGGTTGCTTGTCAAGCGGAGCTTTGTCAATTGGAGGTGACTTGGAAATTAATTGGCCCAGTGACCTTGAATGATCGTTGTGTCGAGCAGATGTAATGAGCTGATTTACCCGTGTTTAAGTGAAACAAAAGTCGGGTAAAGCCAACTGGCGGTTTCATAATAAGTACGAATCACTGGCGATCAACTATCCAGTTATTGCGTGACAACAGGTTGATTTGCAGAGTATTTATGGACACCTGAGAAATGGAAAAGAATCCATGGCATATTGCCGCCCCGGCGCACATTTTGGTTACGGAATTGTTTGTAATAAGGTACTACTGACACTGTTATCATTACACATCAAACGGAGCCGACTATGAACCTGAGATTACCCATTCTGATTTCACTGATCCTGTCCGTTGCTGTTTCAGGTATTTCGAATGCCGGGGCTACGAAAACCCACGTGCCACCCTTCAACGTTTCCGGTGCCCCCAACAGCCAGGAGCTGAAACTGACACTGCAGGAAATTTTGACTTCCCGTCTCAATCCGGCTCTGGTTCAGCTTGTCGAAAAACCGGATCAGGCAGATCTTCTGATAGTCGGCAGTTATGCCCAATTTGGTAAGATGTTCAGCCTTGATGCGCGGATCAAAGATACGGGAAGCGATAGTTTGACCAAGGTTTTTGAACAAGGGGAGGGGCAGGAAGATGTAATTCCGGCCATAGGCCGTCTGGCGCTAAAGATAAACGGTGAAGTTGCAAAGAGGCCGGTCCTTGTCGTGCCGGAGGCGACAAAACCACCGCTGCCGGTTGTTCCGCTTCCCACCGTCACTTCACCGCCGGTTGCAAAGGAAACATTTGCCATCCGCTCCGAACCCTCGGCAAAAAAAACGACTGACGGTTGGACAAGCGCACCTCTGGATGGTGTGTTCAGCAGTCTCGCTGTGGGGCGTACCCTTGCCGGCGGAGATCGGGAGCTCTTTGTCGCCGGTGAACATACTATCCAGATGTACCTGAAGGGAAGCGGGCTGAAGCTGGTTTCGGAAATTACGGTTCCTGTCCCCGCACGGATTATCGCCATCGATACAGCCGATCTTAACAGGGACGGTTTACCGGAGTTATACGTTTCCATCATTGACAGAGGTGCTCTCGCCTCACGCGTGTATCAATTTGATGGTACGACATTTGTGATGACTGCAGAAAGACTGCCGTGGTTTTTCCGAGGTATGGGACATGATCTCACCTCCAGAACGATCTATACCCAGGAGATGGTAGGTGCCGGTAAATACTACGGAGAAGTAAAAGAATTGTCTTGGACGGGGGGGAGCTATAGCACACAGAACCCGCTGAAACTTCCCCGCCTGGGCAACATATTTAACTTCAGTCGGTTAGGCGGGGCAACGGATAGAGCCCAGTATGTGGTGCTTGATGGAGACGGTTACCTGGTCGTCTTCTCTTCCGACGGCACTGAGGTGTGGAAAAGCAGTGATAAGTTCGGTGGTTCGGAAAGTGCCATAATCAATGAATCACAGAGTCAAGTGCACTCCACCGGTGGACTCCAGCGGTGGGTGTTTCTGGAACAGAGAATGCAGTTGCTTAAGGATGGGACGCTGCTGGTCCCCTATAACGAGGGGACGTTCAGCATTGGCAATAACCGTGCGTTCAACAAGCATACACTATTTGCATTCGAGTGGACCGGCACCGTACTCAAAGAAAAATGGCATTCCCGTAAACTTCCATCCTATCTTGCCGATTACGCTTTTGACCAGACCACCGGGGAGGTTGTACAGCTGGAAGTCGTTCAAAAGCCCGGTTTGTTTACGGCAGGGAAGTCGGCGCTCTCCATTACCAGGATCGATTAACAAGCCCAGTTATTTTGCGAACGTGGCATTCTCGATGATTGCCTTGTAACTATAGCCGCTGCCAAAGTCACGGTCCTTGATCAGTGTACCGCTGACGGTAATCACGTCTCCCGTATGCGCCGTCTCTTTAGAGGTACAGACAAGATTATTGGTCCCTTTTTTCTGGGAGCCGGTGCCATCCTGAATATGAATCCAGTTTCGCTTCATGATGCCGTTGGATACTTTGACAACTTTACCGCTGACGACGACCTTCTTTTTATCCAGCTTCTTGCCGTTTGTGAATGCCTCTGCAACAGTAATAGCATTGGGCCCGGTTGCCTTGGCAACGGAAATTTTTTCATCTTTTGCAGTGGTACTGCCGGTTGCCGCACCCTGTTGCACCTTCTGATCGGGCGCACTAACCGGACCATCCGAGAATACAACCGCTTCAAAGGTTCGCTTTAACCCCTTGCTCTCAAAATTGTTCATCACCATTCCCGGTTTAAACTCCATGGTGCTTCCCGTTTTAATCGGCATTTCCATCACCGCCACCCAGACCTTGTCGCCACTCTTCTGCTGCAGATACACGTAACTATACCCGCCGTTTTTCATGGTTTCCAGAACTGTGCCGCTGATTGATACCGGCGCCTGTGGTGCGGGCTGCCCGGCAGGGGGGGGGCTGGTCGGCTCTGCGGGTGCTGCTGCCAAAGTGCCTGCCGTCATGAAAGTGATAAGTAACAGTGCGAGTGAAAACGTTTTGTTCATACAATCTCCGTTTTTGGATTACTGGTTATTTGCTGATACCACATGGTGCAATGACAATCAGAACGGGAAACCCAGGTTGAGCCTGAAGCCGGTCATGCCGTCACCAAATCTGTAGCTGGCACCAATTCGCGGGTTTTCAAGAATCCACACTTTGATCGGTTCAACAAAGCCGAAATTCACCCCGAATTCGAATTGATCGTAAACTTTGTGCGGCGGTTCGTTTGGTACAGAAAAACGCGCTGCAGGGAAAAAATAATAGTACGTGAACGATTCGGCCATATTGAATTCCCGCCCATTGATATAAATCCCGAGCGGGTGCATGATTTCCACGCCATTCTGGAGTGTGGCAAATCCCATGGTGCCGGGAGAATCAAGAGAAATCTCCTCCGCCCAACCGAATTTTGAGCCGAAGCTTACATGGGTCTTTTGTATCTGGAACTCGAACAGATTGCCAATGCCGGCCGCATACAGGAAGCCATAGCTGTCTTTTGTAAGTTCCTTTTTCCCCTCAAACTCAATAGAACCATTACAGTACCACCCAACACCTGCCGCCAGATAGGGCTTGACCGTCCACCCCTTCCGTATGGGTATCGCGAGTTCCACCTGGGGTAAGACAAAAAGATAGTCTGTTTCAGCAGAAAATCTGGGTCCAAATAATTCGGTTTTAAAGTCGACATGGCTATACCCGAGATAGCCGGTGAGATTCAGGCGCCAATCGTCCTTTTCTGTGCCAAGGTTGATGGTGTGAGACAGTGGTATCCGGTAGGAGCTGGTGGTGAGACCGCCAATGTCATAAGAACCAAATCCGAACTGCACCACATAGGGGGTATTTACCCAGACTTCTATTGTCTTGTCGCTCGTCTCTGCTGAGACACCAGTACTCGGGAAAGCAAGGCAAATACCTGCAGCAGTAAGGCATCCAGCTATTACGGCAGTTACTCGCCGAAGCCAATAGATACCAATACTTCGTTTATCAGACATCAATTAGATCCCTTAATCCTTGCGAATCAGTTCGAGTATCTTGGCATACAATTCATCGCCATCCCTGCCGGTCACCTTTACCTTGTCAACCACCGCCACCGGCTGTTCACGGCAAACACCGCACTGCTTGATGCAGCTTTTTACTTTGATGTTCAGCTGCGGAAACTCCTCTTCGAGTCGTCGCAGTACTTTCCCTTTACCCTTGTTATGCTCGCAGAAACGAATCTTCATCGGCATCGGTTACACCGCCACCGGGGAACCGGCCGGCGCAACAAAAACCCGCTGCCCCATTTCCCCGTCAATCATCAAAATGCCGTGCCCGTTGTCACCGACAAGCTTCAGCTTGGCAATGAGGTCGCGGTCATTATTTTCCTCTTCAATCTGCTCCGTAATAAACCACTGCAGGAATATCTGAGTAGCGTGATCTTTTTCCTGCACCGCCTGCTCACTCAGGTTGTTGATGCAGGAGGTAATCATCTGCTCATGCGCAAGGGTCTTCTGCACCATTTCCAGCAGGGACTTATACGTGTCGGGCACCTTTTTGCTGGCCGGGATGGAGATGACCACCCCCTGATCCGTCAGGTAGGTGTAAAACTTGAGGAAATGAATCATCTCTTCGCGGTATTGCACAAAAAACCAGTTGGCCGCGCCCTTCAGTCCCATTTCGTTGGCGCAGGACGACATGATGAGGTACATATTTGCGGAGAACAGTTCAAGGTTGAGGTGGGTGTTAAGCGAGTCGGACATCTTTTTGCTGATCATGGTGGTAGACCTCCCGGTAGTTTCAGTCTCTGTTTCGAGTATATACGGTTATGTCCAATTACGAGATGTTTTAATTCTTTGCCTGGCGGCGAGACAGCAGCAGGGCGGCAGCGGTGCCGGCGATAAACATCGGCAGGCTGAGGAGCTGCCCCATGGAAATCTGCCCGAAAAACAGCCCTATTTGGGCATCAGGCTGACGAAAAAATTCCACAATAAATCGGAACAGGCCATACCCGGCAATGGCGGCGCAGGTGGTTACGCCGTTTACGGTAGATTTTTTTGAAACAAGGCGTACTACAAAAAGCAGCACCAGCCCCTCCAGGAATGCTTCGTACAGTTGTGACGGATGGCGCGGCACGCCTCCGCTGCCGGGGAATATGACCCCCCAGGGTACATCGGTTGCCCTGCCGAATAGTTCACCGTTTATGAAATTACCGATTCTGCCGAGCCCAAGGCCGACCGGTGCGCAGAGCGCCGCCATGTCGATCAGAGTCAGATACGGGATCTTCTTGCGGCGGGCGTACAGGAAGAATGCCAGCATGACACCCAGAAAACCGCCATGGAATGACATGCCCCCTTCCCATACGGCAAGGAGCTTGAGCGGATTGGCCAGGTAAAAGCCGAGGTTATAAAACAGGATGTAGCCTAAACGCCCCCCCAGAACAACGCCCATGGCACCATAAAAAACTAAATCGGCGGCATCTTCGCTTGTCAGCGGAAGTTGTTTGCGCTTGATCTCGGAACGGATGATGAAGTAGGTGGCAATAAAGGAGATGACATACATCAGCCCGTACCAGCGAAACTGGAGCGGGCCGATGCTGAGGAATACGGGGTCAATGTGTGGGAATTGCATGAGGGAGCAGGGAACCTTTCGGCTATACCCCGCAGCCGCAGTTGCGGGAGCAGGTGCCGTTTTTCATTTTGAGGGCCTTTATGTAGGTTGCCTCTGTAGCACTCTTAAGTTCCTCAACGACGGGAACCGAGACGGGTGAATCCAGCGACAGGATAACCATCGCTTCTCCCTTCATCTGGCTCCGGCCGAGATTCATGGAGGCGATGTTTATATCGTGCTGTCCCATGATGGTACCTATTTTTCCGATCATACCGGGACGGTCTTCGTAGTTGAGCAGCAGCATATGCTCGTCGGGAGTGAAGTCCATGGTGTAGTCGCGCAGGCGAACAATGCGCGGCTGACCTTCAAAAAGGGTCCCGGCCACCAGTCTCCGCTTCCCCTGCCCTTCGAGAATGAGCGTGATAACGTTGGAGAACGCGTCGGTCTGAGTCGACTTTGTTTCTTCGACAACAATTCCCATCTGTTCAGCAATCAGGGACGCATTGACCATATTGACATCCTGGTCGAGCTTGCGGTTCAGGAGTGCCGAAAGACCACAAACGGCGAGGGGTGAGCAGTCATAGTGGGCAATGGCGCCGCTGAAACCGAAGGTGACCTTTTCCAGATTCGTGTCGACCAGTTGGACGCCGAAATCGCAGATGACGCTCATCAGGTTGAGGAACGGGCGCATCTGATCCATCAGGGCCATGTCAAAACGGGGAATATTGACCGCATTTTCCAATGGTTTGTCGTCCAGGTAATTGACGATCTCCTTGGAAACATCAATTGCGACATTAACCTGTGCCTCAAAGGTGTTGGCGCCCAGGTGCGGGGTGACCACCAGTTTTTTATGGGCGATCAACTGCTTGAGGGTATCCGTTGACGGTGGTTCCTGACTCCAGACGTCGAATGCGCCGCCAAGTACCTTGCCGGAGTTGAGGTTGTCCAGCATGGCCTGCTCTTCGATAATGCCACCGCGAGCGACGTTGAGCACGATCACGCCGCTTTTCATCAGGCCGAACTCTCGAGCGCCGATCATTCCTTTGGTCTCTTCATTCAGCGGCGTGTGCACGGTGATGATGTCGCAGTTTTTGTAGATTTCGTCGTGGGAAACCAGTTTGACGCCCAGGTCGTGGGCACGTTTGACCGAAATATACGGGTCACAAGCCAGAACCTCGCACTC
>CAINRC010000075.1 GCA_903852495.1 uncultured Geobacteraceae bacterium
CACTCAATATACAATCTTCAGTTCCACTATGTCGCGTGCGTCAAATATCGCCGTAAAGTATTTGTTGGAGATATTGTTGTCCGACTCAAAGAAATCAATAACTCTGTTGCCAAAGACTTTGGGATAACCATCATTGAGCAGGAAACCGATCAGGATCATGTGCACATCCTGTTCTCCTCAAAGCCGACAATACAGGTATCAAAGTTCGTGAATTCTCTTAAGTCAGTTTCGGCAAGGATGCTTTTCAGAGAGTTCCCCGAAATCAAACAGAAACTGTGGGGCGGATCATTCTGGAGTCCTTCTTACTTACTTCCTTGCCACCACAGGGCAGGTAACACTTGATGTTCTAAAACGCTACGTCGAGAACCAAAATGCGAAAGACCTATAAATACCGGGTATACCCGTCACGGGATCAGGAATCCAGATTGCTGGAAACTTCTGAAACGTGCCGAGTGCTGTACAACTCCTGTCTGGTGGATCGAAAGAACCACTATCAGAGTACTGGTAAAGGTTTGTCCCGCATCCGGCAGCAGGAAATACTTGCCGCCGATAAGAAGCGGGTTCTACTGCTGAAAGAGATCCACTCGCAGGTGCTGCAGGATGTCCTCTTTCGGGTGGAGCGTGCCTATCAGGGATTCTTCCGTAGGTTGCAGGAAAGATCCGGTAAAGCTGGCTACCCCCGATTCAAGAGCGAAGGTCGCTACGACAGTATCACCTTCCCACAGGAACCGGGGTTCCGGATCGAAGATGGCAAGCTGAAACTCTCAAAGATCGGGCAGCTCAAAATCAAGATGCACCGCCAGATCGTTGGCACGGTCAAAACCTGTACCGTCAGGAAAGATGGCACTCACTGGTACGCATGTTTCTCAGCGGAGTATGAACCAACTCCCCGCCCGATCCCGCTGAAAGCGGTGGGCATAGATGTTGGTCTCAAGAGTTTCGCCACGCTCTCTGATGGCAGTGAGATCGCAAATCCAAAACACCTTAGGAAAGCCGAGTCTTCACTGAAGCGTGTCCAGCGAAGCCTCTCCCGAAAAAAGAAAGGCGGGAAGAACAGGAAGAAGGCAAAGGTCGTAGTTGCCAACCTCCACCGAAAAGTCAGGAACCAGCGAAGTGACTTCCATCACAAAACGGCAAGGGCTATCGTCGACGCCAATGGACTGATCGTAGCTGAAGATCTGAAGATCAAAAACATGGTGCGAAATCGCCATTTATCAAAGAGCATATCCGATGCAGGGTGGGGAAACTTTCTCTTAATACTGGCAAGCAAAGCGGAAGAAGCTGGCTGCCGGTTCGAGAAAGTAAAGCCGCATCACACAAGCATCAATTGCAGTTGTTGCGGCACTGCAGTACTAAAGACGCTGGCAACCAGAACACATCGGTGCCATGTTTGCGGTCTGGTTCTGGATCGAGACCACAACGCTGCAATAAACATTCTGAAAAGAGCTACCGCAGGAACTGCGGAAAGTTACGCCTGGGGAGAGTCGGTGCTGTCAGACCTCTCGATGATCCAGGAAGCCCCGTCGCTTGCGGCGGGGTAGTTCACAAGCAGGAAATCAACCGCACACACAACCGTTCCCCCGCTCGGAGCGTCAGGAAAAACAGTTCCGCCGCCGGGCGGTGGCTGAACGAGATGTAGGGTCGACGGATGTAGCAGGGGACGGCACCGGCAACCAGCGCTGCCAGACAGCCGGTCAGCAGGCGGTCATCGACCATGAGGATTGAAGAGAGGGGGACTCGGGTGAGTTCCCCTGTTTTGTTTAAACCATCCGGATATGGTTTTTTCCGCACCCCTGAAATGAACCGTACGGCGGGAAAATGTGCGGCAAACCAGCGTCTCCGCTCCTCTGTCGGTTTGTTGGACAGGATGAAAATGTTCTCGCCGCCAAAGGTCGCCTCGCACCGTCTCAGCCATTCGACAGCTTCGGGGAGCGGAGCGGGAGCGCCATGGTTTGCCAGCACCCCGTCAAAATCCAGTGCCAGGGCAGCGATTCCGGAACTGTGCAGGGCTGCCGGATCGGTGTTTGTTATTGCCGACTCCCCCGCTGTTTCCGTCAGGAGCTGTGCCAGTTTGCGGCGATGGCGAAACCCGGAGACCAAAGCGGCCATGATATGTGACCAATACGCCACGGTTATCTCCCGTACTTGTAGGCTGCCGCGCAGGTTCCTTCACTGGAAACCATGCAGGCGCCGACCGGTGCTTCGGGTGTGCAGATCGTGGCAAAAAGCGGACACTGGAACGGAGACTGTTTGCCCTTAAGCACTTCTCCACAACGGCAGGCAGGGTTTTCAGCCGTGTCCGGAACATCCAGTGTCATGACGCGTTCGGCATCAAACTCTGCATATTCGGCTCTAATGGTTAAACCGCTGCCGGGTAATACCCCGAGACCGCGCCAGACCGCATCACACGGTTCAAACAGCTGGTGGAGGATCGCCTGGGCTTTCAGGTTTCCTTCCCAGGAGACCGCCCGGCTGTACTGGATCTCGACCCTGCTTTCACCCTTCAGGGTCTGGGCCAGAAGCATTTCAATGCCCTGCATGACATCTGCCGGCTCAAAACCGGTCACTACGCAGGGAATGCGGTATTTCTCCGCCAGCGGCCGGTAGGCGGCGCCGCCGATAACGGTGCTGACATGGGCGGGGCAGAGGTACCCTTTCAGGTTCAGTTCCGGGTCACCGGTGAGGATATCCATCGGTACCGGCATGGTTTTGTGCGAAGCGAGTACGCAGTAGTTTTTCAGCTTCTGGCGGGCCGCCTCCAGGATGCTGACGGCGATCGTCGGGGCGGTTGTTTCGAAACCGACCCCCAGGAACACCACCCTCCGTTCCGGATTGTTTTTTGCCAGCGCGACCGCATCAAGCGGCGAGTAGACGATGCGGATGTCGGCGCCGCCGGCCCGCTGTTCCATCAGGGACGAGCGGCTGCCCGGAACGCGGAGCATGTCGCCGAAGGTGGCGATGATAGTAGGTGGATCTGCTGCACAGGCCAGTGCTTTGTCAACGTAGCCGGACGGGGTGACGCAGACCGGGCAGCCGGGCCCGGAAACCAGCCGGACATTTTCCGGCAGCAGTGAGCGGATGCCGTACTGGTAAATCGACATGGTGTGGGTGCCGCAGACCTCCATGAAGTTGACCGGAGCGTCCAGGCGCTGCGCCATGCGGCGGATGTTGTCCGCCATGTTCTGCACCAGTGCCCGATCCCTGAATTCGTCCTGGAATTTCATGCCATATCCTCATCTGAAAAAACTTCCCGCATCAGGCGGATCGTCTCCTCGGCATATTCTTCGTCCAGTTTGGAAATGGCAAAACCGGCATGGACAATAACGTAGTCCCCCACCGCCACTTCTTCGCCCAGCAGCGTGACACTGGCTTCCTTCTGCACGCCGTCCACTTCGGCGACGATGTAGTCGCCATCCTTGCTCAATACTTTCATCGGTACGCCAAGACACATATCAGTTTTTTCTCCTTCCGGCGATTGCAGCCTGACCCAGAGCGATACCGCCGTCATTGGGGGGTACCAGGCGATGGGTGAAAACCGTGAGACCCGCGTGGGTCAGGGCAGTATATATCATTTCACTTAAAAGGCGATTCTGAAACACTCCACCGGAGAGAACGACTCGCGTAAGACCGGTGGTGGCTGCAATACTCCGGCAGAACTCCGTGGCGGCGGTTGCGACGGTTTTGTGAAACCGCCAGGCGATGACTGCACACGGTATCCCCCCGGCGATATTGTCCAGCATCTCAATAAACATGGGGGAAAAATCGGCCTGGAGAGGGTTTTCCCCATCACCGGAGATGACGTACCGGTAGCTTTCCCCCGTCTTGTCCGTGGTCGTCTCGGCCAGCGCTTCCAGTTCCATTGCCCCCTGACCGTCATAGGATACGGTATGTCTCACCCCCAGCAGGGCGGCTACGGCATCGAACAACCGCCCGCAGCTGGAGGTCGGTGGTGAGTTGATGCCCCGCTTCAGCATCTGGGCGAACAGTGCCTGCTCTCCGGGCGGCAGGTTCCGGGCCACCGGGTTGTCGCTGCTGAAGGCATCCTCCCCCGTTGCCCGGTACAGATATGACATGGCCATGCGCCACGGTTCACGTACTGCGGCATCTCCTCCCGGCAGCGGCACCGGGGTGAAGTGCCCCGCACGGCGGTAGCCCCCATACCCTCCGGTAAGGAACTCTCCTCCCCAGATTGTGCCGTCCGGGCCGTAGCCGGTGCCGTCGAATATAATGCCGATCACGTCACCAATCAGGCCGTTTTCTGCCATGCAGGAGGCCAGGTGGGCGTGGTGGTGCTGCACCCGTACCAGCGGCAATCCTGACTCTTCGGCGTAGCGGGTTGACAGGTAATCCGGGTGAAGATCGCAGGCGGCCAGTTCCGGAGTGACAGCCAGAATCCGTGACAGGTGTTCGATTGTATGGCCGAATGAATCAAGGGTGGCGCGGTTCTGCAGGTCGCCGATGTGCTGGCTGAGAACGGCGCGGGTGCCGTCGGCCAGGCAGACGGTGCTTTTCAGTTCGGCCCCCGTCGCCAGAATCGGCGGTACCGGAAAGGGAAGCGTTACGGCGCGGGGGGCATAGCCCCGGGCGCGGCGGTAAAAAAGCGGTTCTCCCTGAAAAACACGCATCACCGAATCATCGCTCCGGATGTAAATCGGCCGGTCATGGGTCAGGAAATAGTCTGCTATCCCGGACAGGCGCTGCAGGGCGTCATGATCTTCAAATGCCACCGGCTCGTCGGATATGTTGCCGCTGGTCATGACCAGAGCGGTAAAAGAACCGGTGAGGGGTGAGGGGTGAGGGGTGAAGAGCAGGTGATGCAGCGGTGCGTAGGGGAGCATCAGGCCGAGCCAGCCGTTGTTGGGGGCGATTGAAGGTGAGAGCCCGGTGCCGGGTGCTTTTCTGGCGATGATGATCGGCGCTTCGGGAGATGCCAGCAACCGCTCCTCCATTTCCGTCAGCAGTGCCAGTTCCCGGGCCGTTTCCAAGGAAGCCGCCATGACGGCAAACGGTTTTTCGTCACGTTTTTTACGCCGGCGCAGCCGCGTTACGGCATCATTACAGCAGGCATCCACCGCCAGGTGGTAGCCGCCGATCCCCTTAATCGCCAGTATTGCCCCGCTCTTCAGCAGTTCCACAGCAGTGCGGAGCGCACCGTCCCGTGAGGCCATCAATTCCCCTGCGGCAGAACGCAGGCTCACCTGGGGGCCGCAGGTGTGGCAGGCGATCGGCTGGGCATGGAAGCGCCGGTCCAGCGGGTCCCGGTATTCCCGGATACAGTCCGGGCAGAGCGGAAAACCGGCCATGGTTGTTGCGGGGCGATCATAGGGGGTGTCGGTGATGATGCTGTAGCGGGGGCCGCAGTTGGTGCAGGTTATGAACGGGTAGCGGTAGCGCCGGTCGTTTGTATCAAACATCTCCCGCAGGCAGTCCGGGCAGAGGGTGGAATCGGGAGCGATCTGAACGTCAGCCTTACCGGTTCCGCTGGTGAGAATTGTGAAGGAATCGTCACTGCCGGTGGGAATTTCGGTGCGACGGTGTGCCGTGATCCGGGCCAGGGGGGGGAGGGAGTGGCGAAGCCCGTTGTCAAAGGCGTCGAGCGCGGCGGCGCTCCCCTGGGCCTCAATTTCAACGCCGGCGGGACTGTTGCGCACCCAGCCGACAAGCCCCAGTTCCCCGGCCAGGCGGTACACGAACGGGCGGAACCCGACCCCCTGAACGATTCCCTGAATCGTGTGGCGGCGGCGGAGTATCAGTGTCCAACTCCGGCGCGTAACCACTGGTACCAGGCTTCCATCCCTGCGCCGCTTTTGGCGGAAACTTCAAAGATGATGATGCCGGGGTTTACTCGGCGCGCATATTCCTTGCACTTTTCCAGGTCAAAATCCAGATACAGCAGCAGGTCTGTTTTGTTGAGCAGCATGACGGTGGAGTTATGAAACATCTGGGGGTATTTGAGCGGTTTATCCTCCCCCTCGGTAACGGAGAGAACGGCAACTTTGTGATGTTCGCCCAGATCAAAGGCGGCCGGGCAGACCAGATTGCCGACATTTTCAATCAGCAGCAGGTCCAAATTGTCCAAATCGAAACTTTCGGTGCCGTGCATGATCATGTGGGCATCCAGATGGCATCCGGCACCGGTGTTGATCTGGCGCACCGGCACTCCGGTCGCGGCGATGCGTCGGGCGTCGTTGTCGGTCTGCTGGTCCCCCTCGATGACGGCGCAGCGGTGCTTGCCGGACAGGTCGCGCAGAGTGCGTTCCAGCAGGCTCGTCTTTCCGGAGCCGGGGGAACTGACCAGGTTCAGGACAAAAATCCCCTTGTCTTTGAACAGGGCGCGGTTGAAACCGGCCAACCGGTTGTTTTTGCCGAGGATGTCTTCTTCAATGGCGATGGTCGTGCGCTTACCACTCCCGGCATCATGGTGGTGGGAGTGCGTATCGGCATGGTTGTGCGAATGATCATGTGAGTGGCCATGGGAATGGTCATGGGAATGGCTGTGGGAGTGGTCGCTCTGCTGGTCATGGGTGTGATCGTGACCGGGTGTGGGACATCCGCAAGTTGTACACATGAAATTCTCCTTAATTATCGTTTGTCGGCACGGTAGCAGGTTTTTGTGGCGGATGCAATAATCAGTTGAGCAGGACTGTGTTTACATTGTACTGAATTGCAACTGGTGCAGCCGGGAATATATCCCGCCGGTTTTCAGCAACTCTTCGTGCGTGCCTTCTTCAACTTTGATGCCATGGTGAATCGCGACGATACGGTCCGCATCCTGGATTGTGGACAGGCGATGGGCGATGACCAGTGAGGTGCGCCCCTGCATCATCCCCCTGATACCTTCCTGAATCATCTGCTCTGAGGCGCTGTCAATGCTTGCGGTCGCTTCGTCCAGCACCAGTATTTCCGGGTCGAAGGCGACGGCTCTGGCAAAGGAAAGGAGCTGTTTTTCTCCCACGGAAAAATTGCTTCCCCGTTCCCGGACCTCTTCGCCGTACCGGTTGGGCAGCCGGTCAATGAACCGGTCGGCACCAACTGCGGCTGCGGCCTGCCGGACCCGCTTCTGTGCCTGTTCATCTCCCAGACAGATGTTGAATTCGATACTTCCGGCAAACAGGCAGGGATCCTGGAGAACAACACCGACCCGACGACGCACCTGATCCAGCGGCAGTTCCCGGATATCGGTTCCCTGCAGCAGGATGCCGCCCCGTTCGATTTCGTACAGGCGGGTCAGCAGCCGGGTAATGGTGGTTTTGCCGCCGCCGCTTTCCCCCACCAGCGCAATCCGTTCGCCGCGGTGAACCACGAGGCTGAAACCGCTGAGAATGTCGTTGCCGTCTTGGTAGGAAAAGGATACATCGCGGAATTCGATGAGGGGTGGGGCTGCCCCCTGCGGGGGAGGGGCGGCAACGGTGGCGGAAACAGGAATCTGCGAACTCGGTGTATCCAGCAGGGCAAAGATCCGTTCCAGTGACGCCATTGCCCCCTGCATGACCGAATATTTTGCGGAAAGGTCGCGAATGGGGGTGAAGAACTTTTCGATATACTGAATAAAGGCCACCAGCACGCCGAAGGTGATGGCTCCGCTGACAATTTCACCGCCGCCGTACCAGATGATCAGCGCTACGGCGACGGAAGAGAGCGCCTCCACCAGGGCATACAGGGAGGCATCCCAAAAGATGACCGGCATGTTCGCATCGCGATACGATGCGTTCAGGATACTGAAACGCCGCTCCTCATCACGCTCCCGGTTGAAAATCTGGATGATGCTGATGCCGGAGATGCATTCGTTAAGAAAACCGTTCAAACTTCCCAGGCGCGCGCGCACCTCCCGGAACGATTTTCTCATGCGGCGCCGGAAGGTATAGGCGACGTACAGCAGCACCGGCAGTACGGTAAATGTTACCAGAGACAGCTTCAGGTTCATCCAGAGCATGACGGAAATGATGCCGATCAGCAGCAGGATGTCGCCGATAATGGTGATGATGCCGGAGGCGAACATTTCGCCCAGCACTTCCACATCACTGGTCAGGCGGGTAACGGCACTCCCGGTCGGGACACGGTCAAACCAGGAAACCGGCAGGTGCATGACATGGCGGTACAGCTCCGCGCGCATATCCGACATGACCCGCTGCCCGACCGACTGCAGCAGGTACACCTCCAGAAAAGAGAGAAGAGATTCAACGAGCAGGATGCCGAGGAAGCCGAGTGCGATCTGTTCCAGTCCGGCCAGTTTTCCGGTGGTGATGTGGCCGTCGATGGCAAGTTTGATAATCCAGGGCTGGGCCAGCCGGCAAGCGGCAACAAGCGGCAGTATGAGCACGACAATCATGATTGACAGGCGGTAGGGGGCGACATAGCGGGCAAAGCGGCGCAATAGTGCGGTGTCGTACGCTTTTCCGGCTATTTCTTCTTCGTAAATTCCGCTGTGATGCATAGAAAAGATCCGTCTGAAAGAGGTAGTTGCGCGGCACTATAGCAGAGTTGCCGGACAAACGGCAGAGGAATAACTGATGCCGTTGGCGTCAGGGGAATGCGGGGAATTATTAAAATCATCTTTTGTAGCTTAACAGTGACCGAGACCCCGTCGCAAGCCCCTCGCTTCAGCCATGGGGTGAGACGGCAAGTTAAAAAGCACTTGTGTTAGATTGATTCTAGTGGTATACTCAGCGTATGAATGAATTTAAAATCAAATACAAGAGCAATAATAACATTGTCTACTCTTGTAAATATCACGTTGTATGGGCTCCG